>JBKPEY010000131.1:0-5815 GCA_046744405.1 Actinomycetota bacterium | reverse complement strand
GGGCTCAGTGAGCCAGAGGCGTTTCGGTGGATCCAAAAGACCGCGATGGATTTACGCAAATCCATGCGGGAAGTCGCCGAAGGAGTCATCGAGCATGGCGCGGTTGCAAAGAAAAAATAGCGCATTTGCATCTATGTGCTCTCAATCGCGTAACGAAGGTGCAACAGACAGCAAAGTTGGAGCCATAACACAGCTTCAGTCGTAAGTTCGACAATGCTCGCGAAGTTGCGCTCAGCGCTGCCTCGCAAACACAAACAATCAGGAGGAAATGTGCGCAAGCATAAGCTCGCTCTTGCAGGGGTAACCCTGTTGGCCGCGTCGCTCGCGATGACGGCATGTGGCTCTCGGGCTGAGCAGGCCCCGGGCGGCGAGGCCGGAGGCGCCAAGGTTGCCAAGATCGGCGTAATCGCGCCTTTGTCGGGTGATCTGTCGGCTCTTGGCCTCGGCATCAGGAACTCAGTTGATCTTGCCATCAAACAGGCCAACGACAAGCAGACCATCCCTGGATGGACGTTACAGATGGACGCCCAGGATGACGAGGCCAAGCCTGACACTGGCAAGAACGCGGCCACGAAGCTGGCCGGTGACGACAAGGTGGTCGGGGTCGTCGGCACCCTCAACTCTTCGGTGTCGCAGTCGGTGCAGCCGGTTCTCGCTGGGGCCCAGATCACTCAGGTGTCGCCGGCAAACACGAACCCAACGCTGACTAAGGGTGCGGATCTGGCGAATCCAAAGCGCCCGTACCCCACGTACTTCCGCACATGCACCACAGATGACGTCCAGGGTCCGTTCGGCGCGAAGTACATGCTCGACAAGGGCATTAAGAAGGTCGCGACCATCCATGACAAGAAGACGTACGGCCAGGGCTTGGTCGCCGCCTTCACGGACGGGTTCAAGAGTGGCGGCGGCACCATCGTTGACGCCGAGACCATTAACCCTGATGACAAGGACTTCTCCGCGGTAATCAGCAAGGTCAAGAACGCCAATCCCGAGGCGATCTACTACGGCGGTGAGTACCCTCAGGCAGGTCCGCTAAGTCAGCAGGCGAAGTCGGCCGGTCTGAACGTGCCGCTTATGGGTGGAGACGGCATCTTTGATCCCGCCTACATCGAACTGGGCGGAAAGACCTCCGATGGTGACCTAGCCACCAACGTTGGAGCGCCGCCCGAGAAGCTCGATTCGGCCAAGCAGTTCATCACTGACTACCAGGCCGGTGGCTTCAAGGAACCGTACGCGGCCTATGGACCTTATGCCTACGACGCCGCCAACGCCATCATCAATGCGTTGAAGGTTTCACTGCCGAACGCGAGCGATGCCAAGTCGGCGCGGTCAGCGACGGTCGATGCCATGAGCAAGGTCAGCTTCGATGGTGCATCCGGCAAGGTGGGCTTCGACCAGTACGGTGACAGCACGACCAAGGTGCTGACCGTTTACAAGGTCACTGGTGGCAAGTGGGTGGCCGACAAGACCGGCGAAGGCGAAGCTTAAGCAGTCGTGGCGGAGCCTGCGCCACGCATGCTCCGCCGCTAGTCTTCTCGCAGGTACGCAGAGGGGCAGACCTGGCGTCTGCCCCTAGTGCGCCTGGATCCGCCTTACATGCACCATCGAAGGGAGGCGTGGGTGGACATACTGCAACAGCTCATCAACGGTCTGTCGCTCGGGGCCTTGTACGCGCTCATCGCAGTCGGCTACACCGTCGTCTATGGCATCATCCAGCTGATCAACTTTGCCCATGGCGAAATCTTCATGATCGGCGCATTCGGCGCCCTCACCGCCTGGATAGTGATACCCGGAGAGTCTCTGGCAATCTGGGTGCTGCCGATCATGCTGGTTGTCGGCATGGTGGCCGCCGTGGGCGTTTCTCTCCTCACTGAACGATTCGCCTACCGGCCACTCCGGAACGCACCGCGATTGGCACCTCTGATCACCGCGATCGGCGTGTCGGTCTTTCTTCAAGAATTTGTGCGCCTGTTCTACGGACGCGTGCCGGGCTTCCCCGACGCCAAACGGGCAATCCCTTTTCCACAGATTGACTATGTGACCGGGCCCGCGATCCAGCTAGGTCCCATCACCATCCAGCGTGCCGCGCTGTTCACCATGATTGCGCTCGTCATTTGCTGGGGCTTTCTCTATGTGTTCGTCAACCGCACCCAGATGGGTCGGGCGATGCAGGCAACATCCCAGGACCCCGACACCTCGAGGCTAATGGGCATCAATGTCGACCGCATCATCATGGTGGCGTTCGCGCTCGGCGCCGCATTGGCCGCAGTAGCCGGCCTGGCCTGGGGCCTGCGTTACACCAATATCGACTTCAGGATGGGCTTCCTCGCTGGCCTCAAGGCCTTCACTGCAGCGGTGCTCGGCGGCATCGGCAATATCAATGGTGCTGTCGTCGGCGGGCTGGTCCTCGGTCTGGTCGAGGGCATGGCAACTCTCATTCCCGGCACTTTTGGCGGCTCGGCGTGGAAGGACGTCTGGGCGTTCGTCATCTTGATCCTCGTCCTTGTCTTCCGACCACAGGGCCTCCTCGGCGCGAGGGTGGTGGACCGAGCATGATCTTCCCGCAGGTCATCACGCCCGAACGGCAGCAACGCACCGACCCAACGG
This sequence comes from Actinomycetota bacterium, assembly GCA_046744405.1. GTDB lineage: Bacteria > Actinomycetota > Actinomycetes > Propionibacteriales > Propionibacteriaceae > Microlunatus. The sequence goes on along the minus strand of JBKPEY010000131.1, from coordinate 3,208 downwards.
GCCGCTGGCTTGGAATCGCCGGCGGAGTGGTTCTGGCGGCCTCGGCCTTGTTGCCGTGGGCCTACTCGTTCAAGGCGCTCGACGGCATGACCCTTATCGCGTATCCGTCGCCCTTGCAGTACCTCGGTATGGTGCTCGGCTTGCTGGTCGCGGGCCTCATCATCTGCTCAAGGTTGATCAAGCCCCGAGGCAAGATCCGCGTTGGCTGGATCCGCGGTGCGAAGGCCGCCGGAGTCGGAGCACTGGTCTACATCGGGCTCATTATTCTCAGCATCGCGCTCGAGCTGGGTGGTCTGATCAACGTCGAGTATGGCGGCTGGGTGGCACTGCTCGGTGCCGTGCTGGCCTTCGCCGGAACTCGCCTGATGATCCCGGATCAACCGGCCACGTTGGCGCAGGCGCACATCAGGCCGGCACTGGAGATCCTTCTCATCGCTGTGGTGATGGGGGCTGCGCTCTTCGCCACAGCGTTCGCGCTGAACATCGACGACGCTGGCACGTTCGTCTGCTTCGTAGCCTTCCTTGGCGCATTCGTCGCGGTGCTGTCCCGAGTGGGCATCATGGGATTCCTGTCCGGTGCATCGCAGCGCCACAGGAAGGTGCTGATCCTCGCCGCATTCGTAGTGGCCTTCTTGTTCCCCTTCACGCAAGGTGGATCAGATGCGAACATGTCCATCGCCACGCAGGTGATCATCTTCGCCGCGGCCGCAATGGGCCTCAATATTACGGTGGGCCTCGCCGGTCTGCTCGACCTTGGTTATATCGCGTTCCTCGGAGCCGGTGCCTTCACGGCAGCCGTCCTGTCGCGTTCAGCCTTCGCCACTGCCCACATCCATCCGCCGTTCATTGTGGTCGTTCTGATCGCCGGCGCGGTGTCCGCGACTCTTGGCTTGATCATCGGTTCGCCGACATTGCGGGTATCGGGTGACTACCTGGCCATCGTGACGCTTGCCTTCGGTGAGATCTTCCGCATTACGATGATCAACTTGGACGGCGAGGCCGGCCCCGACATCACGCACGGATCCAACGGCATTCCGGCAATTCCGGACCTCACCCTTTTCGGGTTTGACTTTGGCGATCCGCACACCGTCTTGGGTATCCCGCTCGGCCGCTTCTCCAACTATTACTTCCTGCTGCTGGTGTTGATCGCGTTTGTCATCTTGGTATTCGTCCGGCTCAATAACTCCCGCATTGGTCGTGGATGGGTGGCGATCCGGGAGGACGAGAAGGCGGCCGAGGCCATGGGTGTGAATGTTTTCGGCCTGAAGCTATTCGCGTTTGCCAGCGGCGCATTCCTGGCTGGCATCGCAGGTGCCGTCAAGGCTCATGTGGACATCTCGATCACGCCTGACCAGTTTATCTTCTTAGAGTCTGCGTTCTTGTTGGCGGCGGTCGTGCTCGGAGGTATGGGCACCGTGCTCGGCGTGCTGGTGGGTGCCACGCTGCTGAAACTGCTGCCCGAGAAGCTGCGCTTTGTCAGCGACTTTCGGCTGATGATGTTCGCCCTGCTTTTGATCATCATGATGCGGTTCCGGCCAGAGGGCATGATCCCGAGCCAGCGCCGGCAGCTGGAGTTCCACGAGGAGGACGAGGCGCTAGCGGAGCGGATGGAGGAGGAAGTCGAAGAGACCGGCGAATTGAAGGGAGCCGCGCTATGACGACTGCGGTCGAGGTTCCCGGGGTAAGTCCTCAGGACGCCGGCTCGTCTATTTTGGTCGCCGAGGATGTGACCATGCGGTTTGGCGGCCTGGTGGCGGTCGACTCAGTGGATTTCCAAGTCCACCGAGGCGAGATCATGGGTCTGATCGGGCCGAACGGCGCCGGCAAGACGACATTCTTCAATTGTTTGACGGGCCTCTACATACCCACAGAGGGGCGTGTCGTATTCGATGGTGCCGTGCTGCCACCTAAGCCTCGCAAGGTGGTCATAGCGGGTATGGCACGAACCTTCCAGAACATCAGACTTTTCGGCAACATGACCTCCCTGGAGAACGTCATGGTTGGCCGCTATTGCCGGACGACCACGGGGCCGCTCACGTCGATCCTCCGTGGCCCCAAGTTCCGTCGCGATGAGAAGGCAACCACAGAACGCGCCCAAGAGCTGCTCGACTTCGTGGGCCTCGGCCATACAACCGAGCACCTGGCCCGCAACCTGTCCTATGGCGACCAGCGCCGTCTCGAGATCGCGCGGGCTCTCGGCACTGATCCGAAGCTCCTGCTGCTGGATGAGCCGACAGCGGGCATGAACCCCCAAGAGACCCGGCAGGCCGAGGAGTTGATCTTCAAGATCCGTGATTTGGGTCTTGCGATCGTGGTTATCGAGCATGACATGCGTTTCATCTTCAACCTGTGCGACCGAGTGCTGTGTCTGGTCCAAGGCAGGACTTTGATCGAAGGCACGCCAACTGAGGTTCAGTCTGACCCACGGGTCATCGAGGCTTACATCGGCACCGGACCCGAAGACGCCGCCGAATTGGAGGCGTTCGAGGAGGGGGGTCAGGACAATGCTTGAGGTAAAGAATCTGAAGGTTGCGTACGGCCGGGTGTTGGCTGTCAAGGGAATCAGCTTCAAGGTCGACCAAGGCCAGGTCGTGACGCTCCTCGGTACCAACGGTGCTGGCAAGACCACCACGCTCCGTACCATCTCCGGCTTGATCAGACCCGAGTCCGGGGAGATTTGGTTCGAGGGCGAGCGCATCGACGCGACTCCGGCACATCAAGTGCTCACCCGTGGCTTGGCCCATTCGCCAGAGGGGCGCAAGATCTTTCCGCGGCTTACCGTCGAGGAGAACTTGTTGCTCGGCGCCTTCGCGCGCAAGGACAAGAGTGGCGTGGCACAAGATCTGGAACGAGTCTTCAATCTCTTCGACATCCTGCGAGAGAGACGCTCGCAACCCGCCGGCACATTCTCCGGTGGTGAGCAACAGATGCTGGCCATCGGACGGGCCATGATGAGCCGCCCGAAGTTGCTGATGCTAGATGAGCCCTCAATGGGTCTCTCGCCGCTGATGATGCAGCGCATCATGTCGACCATCGTCGAACTGCAGTCAGAAGGTGTGACGATCCTGCTCGTCGAGCAGAATGCACCCGCGGCGCTGTCGCTCGCCAATTACGGATACGTGCTCGAAGTCGGCAAGATCGTGTTGGAGAACACCGGCAAGGCACTGCTGGGTGATGAGAATGTCCGAAAGGCCTATCTCGGCGAGGA
>JBKPEY010000218.1:0-1064 GCA_046744405.1 Actinomycetota bacterium | reverse complement strand
CCGGCATGAGCGACCACTGGAATCTCGACGGAATACTGCTCCGCCACTGCAGCAATGCCTGAAAGCAGTTGGGGAAGTTCCGGCACCGGCGCCCCCACGTCCTCCAGAAGTATCGAGCCGCGCGCCTCGATCGCGGGAAATGCGGCTCGCCGCGCGGCAACGAACAGTTCCCCTTCGTCTGGATCGGTCGTGATGAAGACTTCCTTGGCTCCGGCGGTGGCACAGGCCGCCTCCATGATTTCAATCTCTGCCGCGGAGGCGGCGCCCGGGGCATCCGATTGGGCGATGAGCATGGCACCAGCAGAACGGTCGAGTCCCATTGAGCGGTAGTCCTCCACAGCATTGATCGAGGTCTGATCCATCAGCTCCATCATGGAAGCGCGCAAGGTCTTACCGATCGTGACGACGGTGTCGGCGGCTGCCTGCACAGTTGGAAAGTACGCAACCAGAGTCGATCGGGTGTCCTGCGCCGGAATCAGCCGAAGAACCGCACGGGTGATGATGCCGAGGGTGCCTCCGCTGCCGACGAAGAGTTTGAGAAGGGAAAGGCCGGCGACATCCTTGATCCGCTTGCCACCAAGGGTGATCAGTGTCCCGTCGGCGAGCACCACGTCAAGTCCAAGCACATAGTCCGTCGTGACGCCGTACTTCACACAACACAGGCCGCCGGCGTTGGTCGCAACATTGCCGCCAATCGAGCAAATCTCGTACGAGGAAGGGTCCGGCGGATACCAGAGCCCGTGCTGAGCTACCGCCGCCTTGACATCAGCATTGAAGGCGCCGGGCTCGACGACGGCGACTCTGGCGGCGACATCGATCTCGATCGAGCGCATTCGCTCCAGGCTCAAGACGATGCCTCCGGAAACCGCCGAGGATCCGCCGGACAGCCCGCTTCCCGCGCCGCGTGGCACTACCGGTATCTGGTGCTCGGCCGCCCATCGAATCGCGGTCTGCACCTCGGCAGCGTCTGCCGGACGGACAACCGCAATAGGAATTCCTGCCGTTGGGTCGCGTGACCAATCGAAGCGATAGTTCTCGCACGTCACGGGATCGACGCGTACGGC
>JBKPEY010000418.1:0-5372 GCA_046744405.1 Actinomycetota bacterium | reverse complement strand
GGCGATCCCGGCGGTGCAAGAAGAGGTCGCTCCGTTGCTGGATCCACAGGCCAAGGTCGCGCTTCAGTTCTCCCAGTCGATCGCGCCAGAGCTCGTGCCGCCGCCCCAAGTGACCCCAGCCAACGCTTCCGGCTTCAGTGCTGAGTTCACCACCATTGGCACGGAGGTGCTATTCGGTCGGTCTAGCCCGGCGGAAGGTGCTACCAAAGTGCTCTCAACTATTGACAGCATGAAGTCCTAGTATCTGGTGCGCACCTTCACGCTCTCCAATGACTGCACTCGCATCAATCCCGGCTAATAACGAGACACCACACTAAATACCGGAGGTTCCGCGCGGCCGACCCGGCACTCGACCTCGTTTCAGTCTGGCATCTCCTGGACGCGACCCAGCGCAACGTCGTGCGCGCAAGATTGAACCCGGTGAGGTGCAGTGGCGGCGCGGGGTGGCATGGGCATTTGAACAGGCCATGGGCCTCGTTTGGTACTACGAGGTCAGTAATTCGCTGGTGAGTCTGTGGGGGCGCCGCACGCACGCTGGATCGCCTACTTCATGAGGGCGGGGAGGTGTAAGCACAGCCGGAGGCACGAAGGCGACTTCGGGAATGCGAAGCACCGTCGATTCGCACCCGCGCGACGACACGGTGTGAGGCTCACCCGTCCGACGAACTCGTCCCTCCAGGTGATCAGGTAGTCCACCTCACCCGCCTGCTCCATCGCGAACCGTTCCAGATGGTGACGGCCATCCAGCAGCCGGGTCACTGCCTCTGGCGGGTTAGAAAACCCGTATTGTCGCAGGCCCCTGACGAATAGGCTCGCGCTCATGACCGACGGCGACTGGAGGGATGGCGGGTTCAGGCAGCGTCGGCCCTCCGTGGAGACTCTCGTCTGGGTTGCGGCGTCGATGGGTCGGGGCAGTCGCATCGTTGGCTATCGCCGATTGACCGGTGGCGTCTGCTCCGCCGTGAATCGGCTGACTGTCGAGCGACGTGGAATGCGAACGTTCGTCGTACTGCGGCAGTACCCGGGCGGGCTTGGCCTGCAGGGGAGCTTGGAGAAGGAGATCGCCAACCTTGGTGTGGTGGCGGGAAGCGGGCTCCCGGTTCCGAGCATCCTGGCTACTGATGTTGCTGGTGCTTCGACGGGGGGCGCGCCATCGTTGCTGATGACACGGTTGCCGGGGCATGTTCACCTCAATCCGGCGGAACCTCGGTCGTGGATGACGAGGATCGCGGAGATTGCTGTATTGCTGCATTCCCTCGATCTCCCCGCGAAGATGTTCAGACCTTGGACGGATTCTTGGATCGCTCCTCTCGACGGGTGTCAGGTGCCGGTCGACGCACAGAAGCCGGCTGTGTGGAAGGCGGCGTTTGGTGTCATGGCGGCGCCGCCGCCAAAGGACACTGCCGTCTTTCTGCACTGCGATCTCCTGCCTGTCAACATGCTGTGGTCGCGCGGGAGGATTACTGGACTGACCGACTGGAACTCCATCCATCGGGGGGCGCGCGCGATTGACGTCGGGCACTGTCGGCGATACTTGGCGGCGCTCTACTCGCCCGAGTGGTCGGAGCAGCTTCGGTCGCTCTATGAGTCGATCGCCGGGGTGACTCTCGATCCGTGGTGGGACCTGTATGCCCTGCTGCACTATGACGATAGCGGGCCGAAGTGGATCCGTACTCAGGTCGCTGGGCGCCGTCCCGTCGATGTGCCCCGCATGACTTCCCGGGTCGAGGTCGCTATCGAGACAGCGCTACGGCGCCTCGGATAACTGCGGGTTCCCTGCTGGTCGCCCTTCCGGTTCTGGCATGCCGCACAGACCCCTGCACGAAGGCCGGTCGCACTCGCATCAATCACCGGCTAATAACGAGACACCACACTAGATACGGGCCGGTCAGCCGGCACCGACGTTAGCCGGTTCGCCCACCGCAGAGTGCTCGCTAGAAGATCAGCGTGTCGATCTCACGGTGAGTGTCGAGGTTGTCGGCCTGAAGAGAGCGGTCGGACAGCATATAGACGGTGTTGCCGATGACCAGAGAGCGGTTGACAGCGCCGTAGGTCTCGGTTGTCGCCAGGCGACCGAGCTCGGTAAGTCCATCCGCTTTGGCTCGCAGCAAGATAAGACCGCTAAAGGCTTTCTTTCCGCGGTAATCACCCTGCAAGTTCGTGGGAGCAATGATCAGATTGCGCGGCTGCCAGTACAGAAAGGCCTTTGAGTCGAACTCGGCCGCCGCAGCACCACCGCCATAGGTCTGCGTGTCGATTCGCCGGGGGGACGCGGGGTCGCTGATATCGAACAATGAGAATTGCACACCGATCGGGGCGCGACGAGTCGGCGGAGATGGCGTGTTGTCGATCGTTTGGTCCAACCCGCTCTGCCCGACACCGAGTAGCAGATTTTCACCGATCGGGTGCAGGTAGCCCGAGTAACCAGGGATCTTCAGCTCCCCCACGATCTTGGGAGCTGCCGCATCGCGAAGGTCGAGAACGTAGAGGGGATCTGATTGACGAAACGTCACGACGTACCCGCGTTGTTCAATAAATCGCACCGCCTTGATCGATTCGTTGTCCTGCCGACCGAGGCCGCCGACCTGTCCCAGCTGACGGAGCGCGCCGTCCTGCTCATTCAAAGTCGTGACCAAACCCTCGGTCGTCTGGCGGGAGTTGACCCAGCCCCGTCGCTCAGAAACCGTACTCGCAACACGCAGCACGCCCTGGTACTCCGACATCGCGTACTGGTTCAGTAGGGTTCCCAGGACCTCGCCCGAACCTTTGTAGGTACTGGCGCCGGACGTCGCGGTGACGAATTTGTGCAAGCTCGTCTTCGGAACTGAACCATCGCGGCTCCACTCTGTGGTCGAGACATACGTCGATGTGTCCGTCGCGTATATCTGCTCACCGCCGGCAACCACGCCTACCGTCTTGCGGGACTGCAGGTCCGACCCGATATCGAAGGAGGACACCGCAACCGTGTCGAGTCCCGAAAAGGCCTCGGGACGAGCCAGATTGGCGCATTCCGCGAGACGTCCCGTGCTCACTTGCCCGCCCGCACCGTCTTGCAGTGTGTACGCCGGAATCCAGTCGTCCGCGGTGGTCTTCGCGACAGCCGCTCGCAGCTCGTCCTTGGACTTTTGAGAGATCTCGCCATCTGAGGTGTAGACCGGCGATGGAGCATCGACGTCTGGCGACGAAACCGTGACAACGCGGACCTGCGTTCCGACAAGTCGTGCGTCGAGTACGTCTCCGTCAATGATCAGTTTGGCAATGAGCTCTGGGTTGCTGAGGTCGGAGATGTCATACATCGTCAGGACCGCCCGCTGGCCTGCCCAGGGTGACCCAGGCTGGGAACTCCCAACCGTTTGACCGCTGAAGACGAGCAGACGCTCCCCGGAGAGAAACACATTGCGAGCCATCGTGTCGGGAAGCGTCCCGCGCAGTGTCATCTTGCCGTTCTCGAGCCCAATCAAGTGCACTCGGGCCTGCGCGACTGCGACAATGCGATCCCCATCCGTCTTCACGATGTCAGGCTCATCGACTCCCGCTTCTTGAACGTTCGTTGTCGAGTGCGCCGAATCAGGCTTGGCTGGCTCAGCGCCGCTAGCTGAGGAGTCATCCGCGCGGCCTTGCTGAGGTACCGCGGTTCGTTTCGCGGCTCCGCCGGCCTCACCGCTTGCGGTAGCCACGTTGCCGCCACCCGCGCGTTGGATCAAATACTCCGGAGCCCGATCCTGAAAGTACTGCCGAACTGCGTCACAGGTGCTGAACGGTTTCAGCTCACCCGTCACCGCGAATGCCGCGCCTTCGGCCGCCGACGGTGTTCCGTTATCGCCGCCGTGGGGTACGGCGACGACGACACCAGCGACGAGGAAGACGGCCGCGGCAACCGCGCTGGGGATAAGGGCTACCCGGGCGAGCGATCGCTGTGCACGCCGGATTCCCTTCTCAGTGGATATCGGATTCGCAGCAATCTGCTGTCGAACGGCATCGGCTGCTTTCCGTGCTCGGAAATCGAAGTCGCTCACTCTGCGTCCTCTAACTGCAATTGACGTGCGATTGCATGGCGGGCTCGGCTCAAATGGGTTTTGACGGTGCCTTCGCTGCAGTCGAGAACCTCGGCAATGTCTCGCACGCTGTAGTCCTCCAGGTAATGGAGGGCAACTACTTGTGCTTGACGGGCGGGCAGGCGGCGAACCGCGTGCCAGAACGCTTCATCGCCTTCATCCAATTCGAGGTAGCTCTGCGTACGCCCGACAAGACGCATCAACGCCTTTGCCTCACGCACCCGTCGCCGCACCACCGATGCCGCTCGATTGCAGGCCACTCGCCGAACCCATGCGCCCGGCGAGTCGTAAGCAACGATGGAATGCCAACGCCGAAATGCAGCTGTGAATGCGTCTTGTGCGGTTTCCTCAGCCACCCATTGGTTGCCGGTCAGGACAAACGCCAGACCAAGCACATGTCGGAACTCGCTCCGGTAGAAGTCATCGAAGCTCAGCGACTCGCTAGCTGCCTCGACCGAAGGGTCGACGGCAGCGGCTGCGGCTGCTTGGCTCTCCATCAACGAGTCACTCGCCGCAGACACCTCTTCGGTTGACATGACTGCGTGATTTTCTCCGTGCTGATTTTCTGGGGGCCCCTTACCTGGCGGCTAGATGGATTGGCTGGTCGAGATCACGCAGCCGGGCGCCGGAGGCGCCTGATCGAGCGGCGATGATCTCAGCCGCAATGCTCACAGCGGTCTCCTCGGGTGTTCGGCCTCCCAGATCGAGGCCGACCGGACTCGACAGCCGAGCGAGCTCGGAGTCTTTCAGTCCCGCGGCGCGCAACCGCTCCAGGCGATCGACATGAGTGTGCCGCGATCCCATCGCGCCCACGTACGCGACCGGCAGCCGCAACGCCAGCGACAGAACCGGTACGTCGAACTTCGGGTCGTGGGTGAGGACGCAAATGACGGTCCTGGAGTCCAGGTTGCGGGTCTTAGCTTGCTGTTGCAGGTATCGATGTGGCCAGTCCACGACCACCTCGGCTGCCTCGGGGAACCGGTCTGGCGTCGCGAACAGCGGGCGAGCGTCGCAAACCGTAACCCGATACCCCAAGAAGCTGCCGATCTTGGCAGCCGCTGCGGCGTAGTCGATAGCGCCAAATACCAGCATGCGCGGCGGAGGAGCAAACGACTGAACGAAGACCCGCATGCCTTCTCCCCGCCGCTCCCCCATCGGGCCATAGTTCAAGCATTGGCTACGGCCAGCGGCAAGCAGACCACGCGCATCGGCAGTCAACGAATCGGCGATCCTTCTTTGCTGCGAGGCGCAAGAGCCGGCGGCTGCGAGGTTGGGCGAGAGGTTGGGCGGAAGGCGCAAATCGGGCTGCTGGGGGCG
>JBKPEY010000007.1:0-2944 GCA_046744405.1 Actinomycetota bacterium | reverse complement strand
GGTCTGAGTATCACGGGCAGCTCGGCGGAGTTTATTGAAAGCGGCAACCGAGTCAATCTGGTCCCGTGCCATCAGGTATCCGACGCCGCGCTCGATGATCACTCGATAATCCAGCGCGTATTGAAGTTGAGCGGCCAACTCCCCTGCGGTGTGGGCGGAAACGGCTGCCGCAAGAATGGATTCGATCAGATCGCGGTAGCGAGCAAGTGTCTGGCACTCGTCTTCCTGCCAGATATGCGGGTGGTCATATGTCACATCAAGGGTCCCAACGGTGACACCGCCGAGGCGTACCGGCAGGCCGAGCACGGCACGTACGCGCTGCGGCCGAAGCGCCGAGGCGAGATCGGGCCAGCGGCCTTCGGTGATCACGTCGGCACTGGCTACCAGTGTGTTGTTGACGAACGCCTCGGTGCAAGGCCCTTGTCCGGCGTCGCTCTCCGCGACCTCTAGCACCCGGCCGGGCCCGTCCGAGGCGGCGACGTAGCGAGGAACGTTCTGCTCGTCCGCCAGCATGATGCCGCTGCCGGTCACATGGAAAAGATCGACGCACGCCTGAGTGATTAGCTGTAGCGCTTCTATGACGCCGGTACCGGGCTCGTCCAGCGTGGCGAGCCGGCGCAGGCTGGCTGCGAGCGCATCCGGATCAATCGACACGGCGCAGCCTTCCCTGGATGGTTACTTCCTCGGCCGGTAGGCACGGCCGGCCGATGGACGTCATCATGCTCATCATGCTCATCGTGCTCGATCATCGTCTACCGGCGGTGACGTGTCGAGCCGGCCTCACTGCGGGATGTGACTGGGCTGCTGCCCATCCCCTTCTGGCCCAATTAGTCGTACGCCGTCGGGCAGGTACGACTCGATGGCTCTGATGATCTTGTTCTCGGGCGGTCCACTCAGCCCACAATGTGCGTTGATCAAGGCCTCGGCGATGTCCCGGACCTTGACATGGCCGTTTTGGGACAGGCGGACAAGCAGCGACCAGGCCCGATCAGGACTGATACTGAACCGCTGCGCCAGCAGTCCCGTCGCCACACCGATGAGCTGGCGCCGGGCCAACGCCTCTTTGAGCTGGGCGATCTCGGCCTCTAACTCAGCGACCCGAGCGCTGGCCTCACAAACGTCGAGGATTTCCGAGGAGGGCAGCGGAGAGCCGACTGCTGTTGTCGTCGGCTGCGAGACCATGTCACCTCGATGGCGTCAGGTCCGCAGACACAGGGCGGAGATCGATGAGGATGCCACGGCAAGTGTAGTCGCCAGAGGAAATCGCCGCAGGTAGAAAGGTCGCGGCATAGGCAGTAAGCAAGGACGGATAAAGGGACGGCCCCGTAGCATGTCTGCTCAGCCACGGGGCCTGGGTGGCGATGGATCCTAGGTTCCGGTCGCCACCCTGTTTGCGACTTACCCAATCGGCCGAGAAGCCAACGCCTAAGCCGGGAAGGAACTGCCGCAATTGCCGTGGGAGCATACGTGAGCTCCCTGTGGCTGACCTAATCGGCTGCCTCATGATCATTTAGGTTTCGCCCGAGCCGCTGCGCTCGCTGGATATTGCTAGCTGGGGGACGCGACATAATGAGCGTGGGCAGGAACCATTTCTCAGGGACTTCTTCGTTTTGTGGATAGTCCCGGGCATTGCTACCTGCATATAGAGAGTGGTTGCATCGTGATGTGGCCGAGAAGCGCGCCACGCCCGTAGTTCAATGCGAAGGGTGTTGCGCTGATGGCTATCGCCCACACCTGTTTCATTTCCGATTCCCCGCAGACCTCCCGGCAAGAACTGGCCGAGCGTACTAACGACCTTCTTCTCGAAGCTCAGACTGCGGGCCCAGCCAGGCGTCAACAGATCATTGACGAGGTTGTCTGTTCTCACCTGTGGTTAGCCGAAACACTTGCTCGCCGGTTCTTGCATCGCGGGGAGGACGAGGAGGACTTGCTCCAGGTCGCGTGCACTGGCCTGGTCGAAGCGTGTCAGCGATTTGATCCGCTTCAAGGCTCATTCGTTGGGTTCGCTGTGCCGACGATCACCGGCGTACTCAAGCGGCACTTTCGTGATCATGGCTGGGTAGTACGTCCGCCCCGTCCGACCCAGGAGCTTGCCTCGACCATCTGGCGGCAGTGGCCGACTTTGGTACAGCAGATGGGGACCGTGCCGCGAAGCCGGGATCTCGCTGACGAACTCGGGGCCCCGGTGGGCGCCGTGCGCCAGGCTCGATTCGCCAGTCAGGGCTACAGCGCCTCCTCGATCGATGCGGCGATGTTGCGGGGGATCTACTTCTGCTCGAACGAGACGGAGGAGGACATCGGCCGTACGGAGGCGCGCATGATCGTCGAAGAGGCTTTGGCCAAGCTCGACGAGGTCGAGCGACGGCTGATCTGGCTGCGCTTCTATGAACAGCGGTCGCAATCAGAAATTGCCGATGAGATCGGAACGAGTCAGATGCAGGTATCCCGGTTGCTCTCGCGGCTGATGATCAAAATGCGCATGATCATCGGCCTACCGGACACCTTGCCTGCCGCTTCCTAGGAGTATCCCCCGACAAATTAGGGGTATCTGGCGCCGCGCTACTGGTAGATCGTCTGATCTGCAGCTCGCCGAATCGCCATAGCGTGCAAGGGACTCGAGCGGTATACGCCGCCCTGATATCCCAATCCCAACGTCAAGGGAGCGCACCATGTATTCCACCATTCGCCGGCTCTGGCACCGCGGAGCACCAGCCGCTGGACTGGCAGTGGCCACGCTCATCCTCACAGCGTGCGGGGCTGGCGGATCGTCAGCCTATGGCGGCGGCGGGTACGGCGCGGCACCGGTCACACCAAGTGCAGCAGGGACTGCCGCTATGGTCGACCTCCGCGACTCCAGCCTCGGCCAGATCGTCGTTGACGCTCAAGGCAGGACGCTCTACCTCTTCGAGGCGGACAAGGGCGGCAAATCGATGTGTGACGGCCC
>JBKPEY010000206.1:0-1772 GCA_046744405.1 Actinomycetota bacterium | reverse complement strand
GTATACGGCGGCAGCAATCACGATGGCGGTGTAGACCGCAGACTCTAGGCCGACAGAGATGCCGGAGAGCACAACGGTTGCCGCGCCGGTCAGTGAGGTCTTGCCGACATTGTTGACCGGGCGGTCCTCGGTGCCGGTGTAGTAGCCGGTGAGACTGAGAATCAGGACTGCGAGCACGATCCCGATGACGACTGCACCGACGGCGACGATCCTGGGATCGTCGATTGCGCCCGGCTGCACGTCGGGCGGCAGGTTAAGGGCCGCGAACGAGGACGGCAGGTAGGCGAAGGCGGCAATTGCTACCAGCACAGCGGAGATTGCGGCAGATATATAAAAGGAGCGGTTGATGGTCCGCAGTCCGTTCTCGCCTGCCCGTGGCCGAGTCAGGAAGACACCGATGATGGCGGTGATGACCCCGATGGCCGGGACGATGAGCGGGAATACGAGGCCGGATTCACCGAAGGCCGCCTTGCCGAGGATCAGCGACGCGACCAGCGTTACTGCATACGACTCGAACAGATCGGCCGCCATGCCTGCACAGTCGCCGACATTGTCACCGACGTTGTCAGCAATGGTGGCCGCGTTGCGGGGGTCGTCCTCGGGGATGTTCTGTTCAACCTTGCCGACCAGATCCGCGCCAACGTCAGCAGCCTTGGTGAAGATGCCGCCGCCGACGCGCATGAACATAGCGAGCATGGCTGCCCCGAAACCGAAGCCCTCAAGGATCGTCGGGGCATCACCGCGGAAAATGAAAACCACGAGTGCGGCACCGAACAGGCCCAGCCCCACTGTGGCCATGCCGACATGCGCTCCGGTACGGAATGCGATCTTCATAGCGGGATCGCGGCCCTCGTCGCGGGCGGCAGCGGCCACCCGAACGTTCGCCCGTACCGCCAACCACATTCCGAGGAAACCGATCAGGGCAGAAAAGACCGCTCCGGCAAGGAATGCGACGGAGCGGGAAATTCGCAGAGTCAGGCTGCTGAAGTCAGCGCTGGCATGAACTGGAAGTAGTAGCAGGAGGAAAAAAGCAGCAACCGCGAACACACTCAGGGTGCGGAACTGGCGACCAAGATATGCGCTGGCGCCCTCCTGTACGCCGCGAGCGATGTTCTGCATATTTTCAGTACCGTCATTAGCCGCAAGCACCTCACGGCGGAAGATCATGGCCATCACAAGGGCAATCAAGGCGATAACGCCCACCACTGCGACGAACGTCAGATTGACTCCCGACAAGCTAATAGAAGTCACTTCCATGGGAACTGGAAGTAGGGACATGCATCGTCCTCCTGAGACTTTCGGAACTCGCGGCTACTGCCCTTAGCCGCTCGCGAAGTCTAACCACAAGTGGCACTGGTTTGGTTGTCGAGGCGTGCACACGGACATCGCGATGAGCCCAGCGGCCAGGACAATCACCCCTGGAATGCCCTGCTGGACCCGCAAGCGACGAATGAGAAGACGCCTCTTCGCGTCGCTGCCCGTAGAGCGTACTCGAGGGAATAATGAGGCCGTGGTCGCGCTCGCTTTGATCCTGCTCGTCTTGGTGGCCGTACTTGTTGTGGCCATTGTGGTCAACAACCCGCAGATCTATGAGTTGTCCATCTTCGGAGCGATCATTTCCGCGAATACCGTGGGCATCTTTATCACCGGCGCGGTCGCGATGGCGGTGACCATCCTCGCTTTACTGCTGCTGCGAAGTGGCATTCGCCGGTCGCGAGCACGACGGGACAGGATCAAGGCGCTGGAGACCTCCGATGAGGCTGCGGCGAGAG
>JBKPEY010000239.1:0-1244 GCA_046744405.1 Actinomycetota bacterium | reverse complement strand
TCTGGGGAGCTCCTTCTCACTAACCTTCAGGTCGCGGAACTTGCGGGCTCGGACCAGAACGGTTCCTTCCACCGTGGCAATCGTCTCGTTATAGGCATTCACCGACGTCCGGAGCGCTCGGCCAAGTTTGTCGAAACGGTTGCCGAGCAGGCCTAGTTTCTCGTGCAACTCACGGCCGAGCCGGAACACCTCTGCCGCGCTCTCCGCCAGGGCAGCCTGCCGCCAACCGTAAGCCACTGCCCGGAGCATGCCGATCAGCGTTGTCGGGGTGGCAATTACCACATCACGCGCCGCCGCATAGTCGTATAGATCTGGAATCTGATCAAGAGCGGTAGCGAAGAACATCTCGTTCGGCAAAAAGAGCACAACGAACTCAGGCGTCTCTGCAGCTTTCCAATATTGCTTGGCCGAAAGCTGATCGATATGGGTGCGGACGTTACGCGCGTAACGCGCGAGAGCTTCCGCCTTGAGCTCCGGATTGTCGGTTTCAGCAGCCTCGAGGAAGGAGTTAAGCGGAACCTTCGCATCGACGAACACGTGTTTGCCCTGCGACAGATTGACGCGCATATCCGGCCGTAGCACCCGGTCGTCATCTTTGGTGGTGTACTGAAGATCAAAATCACAGCGTTCGATCATGCCTGCGAGCTCGGCGACGCGTTTGAGCTGAGTTTCGCCCCACGAGCCACGGATTTGCGGCTTGCGTAAGGCGTTCACCAAAGCAGCGGTCTCACGACGCAGTGTCTCGCCGGTCTGCTGGACATGACTGACCTGGGAACGCAGCTCTGCTGACAGTACGGCCCGCTCCTTCTCCACTTCGGTTAGCCGGGAGTTGAACCTTTCCAGACTGTCCCTGACCGGAGTCATCAGCTGCTCTGTTGCCTTCAGCCGTATTGCCGCCTGGGTGTCGGCGGCCTGACCTTGGCGGTCGAGCGTCTCAGCCGAGAGCACCCGGAACTGGTTGATCATGGATTCGCGGTCGGCTGAAATCTCTCTCACCCGATCGAGAGCAGCGTCGCGTTGGGCGATTGCCCGAGCGACCTCAGCGGATACCTGCGCAGCCTCGGCTTGAGCGGCCGCCGCCTCGCTGCGCGCCTCGGCGACGTCGCTGCGGACCTGGGCTGCTTCCGCCCGGGCGTGCGCTGCTTCGGCGCGTGCGGTGGCTGCTTCCCCATGCGACTGTGCGATCAACATCTGAACATGCGCGGTGTCGGCGTGCTGGCGAGCACGTGCGATCACCCAGCCGG
>JBKPEY010000281.1:0-5948 GCA_046744405.1 Actinomycetota bacterium | reverse complement strand
GCCCATAGGTAAGGGTTGAAGGTGCCGCGAATAAGGGCCGGATACGGCGGCAACGCCGAGTAGGCCTGGTACGCCAAACGACGTTGCTTGATCAATCGTGGGCTGATCGTTTCGCCGTGTAGAACACGCAAAATTTCTGCTTTGTCGAGAAAGAAGACGTCGTCACCAAGCCCGGTGAGCTCACCGGCCCGCAAGGCGTAAGCACGTAACACCCAGAAGTATCTGATCACCTCTGATCGAGCTCGCTCGCGATCCCGAGAGATCTTCGCCCAGCCTCGCAACTGGTGATGCAAAATCTTTGCCTGCACCGGATGCCGCTGCTCCAGGTCGGCCCAGGCCTTCTGCCGCCTTTGCTCCTGCGCGGCAAGCAGGTCATGGTAGCTAGTCGGCGACTCCGCGCGTTCGGCAAGCTGTCGGTCTATCCATTCCGGATCCTCACCCGGTCGCGGCAGAGATATCTCGAACTCGTGTGGTCCGCGGTGACCGTAGCGTCGATTGAAGGTCTCACGGTCAATCTCGCCGGCGGCGAGCTGATCCAAGCCATCGAGCAGGCCAAGACTGGCAAGCTGACCGGCTTCCGCACGCAGCCCGGCCGTCAACGCGTTGGCAGCAGCATCGCCGACCAGACTTTGCAGCCGCTTTCGGGTGGTGATAAAAGAGGCTCCGCTGGATCGAGTAGCAGCTGACAACATCCAACTCACCCGATGGAATTCTCGACTGAGTACCTCGGTCCAAAGATCAGCAAGTTCAATCGGTGTGGTCAACTCGGCAATCTCGGCACGCCGATGATCACATAGTGCTGGATGGGCAGCAAGATAGGCATCGAGCAGCTTCACATCCCGGCGCGCCTCTCGCAGCACATGCACGCCCATCGGCAGCACAGCCCGGATGATGTCTCGGCGGCGCGCCTTGACTGGCGGGATCTCAAGATCATCCGGAAGCTTTCCGAAGACCTCCTCGGTCAGGCTGCGATACCGTCGCTCACTCACACCCACGACTGACGACAGCGTCATAGTCACGCTGAGATTGAGATAGATCCGGCCCCCGATGCGGCCGTATCCGACGTACGGCGGAATCGAGGCTGTAGCCATCGCATCGGTGAGAAACACCTGCACCATGGACCAGGTAGCCGGTGTCATGACATCGGGGATGGCCTCACCGACATTGGTATTGGTCCACAAGAAGTCACCGGAGCGACTGTCGTTCCATGGATCAGGGTGGATGGCCGTGGTGATCGGTCTGGCCTGTAGCACCAAGAGCTGATCACCTCGGCGACACCACTCGATGTCCACCGGGCCTTTGAAAACGTCCTCGACTACCAGCGCCAGATCGACCAGCCGCTGCACTTGTGGATCACTTAAAGCGGGCGCGTTCTGCCGATCCTCGGGCACCGGCACCGACGTTACGCCACTATCGATCAGTCCGGTCATAATCATTTTTCTATTGATCACCGTGCGCAGAATGCGGCCCGATGCCCGCTCCACAGTGATCGTGTCAGGAGTCAACTGTCCGCCGACGATGGCCTCGCCAAATCCCCATGCCGCGTTGATCTCGATCATGGAGTCGTCCCCATTCACTGGATCTGCGGTGAAGACGATGCCTGAGGCTGCTGCGTCGATGAGCTCTTGCACTACGACGGCGAGACTGATCTTCTCCGGCGGAATGCCGTGTTGAGCGCAATAGCTGATAGCGCGGGCGGTCCACAGTGATGCCCAACAGCGCCGTACCGCTACTACAAGTTGATCATCACCAGAGATGTTCAGGAATGTCTCTTGTTGTCCGGCGAATGAGGCATCCGGCAGGTCCTCGGCCGTCGCAGACGAGCGCACCGCGACAGGCGGCGAACCTAGCCGATGGTATGCCTGGATCACCTCCGCCGTGATCTCTGCGGGGATGTCGTTTGCGGCGAACCGGGCGGTGATGGCAGATGCTGCCTGATCAGCTCCCCCGGCTGCTGACTCGTTCAGAATTGCTAGCTGCTCCTGAATGGATCCCGCGAGATCGTGCTTGGCAACGAATTCGTCGTAGGCAGCAGTGGTGATGTGGAATCCGTGTGGCAATGGCACGCCGGCCGTCGCCAGCCGAGCCAGGGATTGGCCCTTACCGCCGATCTCGGAAAGGCCGAGGCCTTCGTCGGCAAGGTCTCGGACATAGGTTGCGGTCATATGTGGCTAGGCCGAGCCAACGCTTACCCATTCCCCGCTCGCGGCGGATCGCAGCATCGCGTCGCAGATCTCAGCCGCTCGCGCCCCGTCGGCGAAGGTCGGCAACCCCTCGGGGACCTCACCATGACCGGCATGAGCGTCCACCGCAGCGTAAGAGTCGGCAACGTAGTTCTCGAAGCACTGGGCGTAGCCCTGGGGATGACCGGCGGGCAGTGTGGACAGCCGTCGCTGCTCGGCCGAGCCATGGTTGGGATCACGTACCAACACCTGGGCGCCTGCCTCGGTTCCGATCCAGAGCTGCTCTGGCTGTTCTTGATCAAAGACCGCGCTCTGATGCATGCCGTCAACCTCGACCCACAGGCGGTTCTTGCGGCCGGCACTCAGCTGGCTGATCACAGCCGAGCCGGCAATGTTATTCGCCGTCCGGAACAAGATCAAGGCGGAGTCCTCGGTCCGCACATCCACCAGCGGCGCATCGCTCTCTGCTGCACTAAAGCTGGCGGCGGTGGCTGCCGGGCGCTGCTTGATCGTGATCGAAGTAGTCGCAACAAGTCGAGCAATTCGATCGCCTGTTACCCATTCCACAAGATCACACCAGTGCGAACCAATATCACCGAACGCTCGCGATGGTCCTCCGGCCTTGGCATCGACCCGCCAGCTCGTGGACTTCGGGTTGAGCAGCCAGTCCTGCAGATAGCTGCCGTGGATCAGGTTGACCGAACCGAACTCCTGGGCCTGGACCTTGGCACGCATCTCCCGGCCCATGGGATGAAACCGGTACGCGAACGGCATGGTGTTCACTACGCCGGTGTCCCGGGCCACCTCGGACGCCTGCCGGGCATCCTCCAAGCTGACTCCCAGCGGCTTCTCGCACAGCACATGCTTACCGGCCTTCATCAGGGTTACCGCGTATGGCACGTGGGAGGCGTTCGGAGTACAGATGTGAACCACATCCGCCTTGCTTTGGGCAACTTCGTCGATGCTTCCGTACGCCTGCTCGACGCCCCAGGCCTCGGCGACATCCCTCGAGCGCTCAGGCGTGGAAGCCATCACCCCAAGCACTTGTGCCCCGGCAAGAATTGCGGCCCGCCGATGCACCTCGCCGATCATTCCGGCACCCAAAATCGCCACTCGCTTCGTTGTCTCGGCCATGCCGCAAAGACTATGTCTTTGGCATTGGGCGGGCCGAGCCCGTCGGAGCGGGTGGGTGTGCCGTTCGACAAGGTCAGGGCGCAATCCCTACGCACCGTGCAAAATGGCGGTGTGGGCGGGGCTCGGATCTTGGTCGTCGAGGACAGTGACGCCATCCGGCTGCCCGTTGTTACGGCATTGTCGGCGCAGGGCTTCCAGCTCGCCGCGACCGCTGACGGTAGTGATCTTGAAAGTCTGTTGCCCTCTTTTGCGCCGGATTTGGTGATCTTGGACATCATGCTGCCAGGCCGAGACGGTTTTCAGCTGTTGCAGGTGATACGCCGTACCAGCACGGCGGCAGTGCTGATGCTCACCGCACGGGATGCGCTCGCCGACAGGGTGCAGGGCTTGACGGAGGGCGCTGACGATTATGTGATCAAGCCCTTCGCAATGGCCGAGCTGGTGGCCCGGATTCACGCGGTGCTGCGGCGCAGTCGCCCCGGCGGTAGTTCGATATCCATTGATGACCTGGTGATCAACGACGACGTAACACTGGTGCGCCGCGGCACGAAATCACTCGACCTGACCGAGACCGAACGGCGACTGCTTGGCTATCTCGCCGCACATCGGGACCGAGTCGTGAGCAAGACTCAAATCTTGACAGCAGTCTGGGGATACGACGGATTTGACGAGAACGTGGTGGAGGTCCACGTCTCTTCTCTGCGCCGCAAGCTTGAAGCTGGCGGGCGCTCCCGACTGGTGCACACGGTACGGGGCCGCGGCTATCTGCTCGGAACGACAGCGTGATCAAACCGAAGCTCGCGTGGCGTAAGCGATGAATCGGCTCAACACAGTGTCGCTGCGGCTTCGCGTCATTGCTGCGGTGATGGCTGTCCTCGCCGTGATCTTGATTTTGCTGAGTATCGCAGTCAGCGCGATCTTCATAGCCCAATCGAATCGAAACCTGAATGCGCTACTGACCGGTCAGGCGCAGTTGGCGCGTCAGCTCGCTCGTTCCGGAGTCGGGCCCCAGCAAATCGTGAACCGCGTACAGGCCGGCGGCGTACAGGCCTATCTGGTACTTAGGAACGGGACCGAGTTCGGCACGCCGATTACTGCTGGCGGCAGCGTCAGGACGACCACCATCACGCTCAATGCGCCGACCCCACGGGTCGACGGTGCACAGCTCACTCTGGCAATTGACACCTCGTTGGTTTCCGACGCCCGGCGTACGCTCCGCCGGGTACTCCTGATCACCGATGTGATTGCGCTGTTGGTCAGCGCCGCGCTTGTTGCCGCGGCCGTTCGGCTCGCGTTACGGCCGCTCGACTCGATGGCCGCGCTAGCCAAGACGGTTAGTCAGGGCAACCGCGGCGCCCGGCTGGCGCCGACCCGGACTGACACCGAAATAGGTCAGACGGCACAAGCCTTCGACGAGATGCTGGATGAGCTGGAGGGTGCGGAGGCTCGGGCGCAACATGCCGAGGAACACACGCGCGCCTTCTTAGCCGATGCCGCGCATGAGCTTCGAACACCGATCGCCGGGGTGCAAGCTGCGGCGGAGACTCTGCTGCACCACGATGATCAACTTGACCACTCGGAGCGTCAGCATCTGCAGGCGTTGCTGGTGCGCGAGGCTGAGCGAGCCGGGGCCCTGATTTCGGACCTGCTTGCCGCGGCGCGACTGGATGCCGGTATCGATCTTGATCTGGCACCAGTATCACTGCGGACGTTGGCCCACACTGAGATTGATCGGGTACGGCTGCTGCATCCCGAGGCGACGGTAACGATGAGCGGGCCAGAGGTGGTCGCTCGTGCCGATGCTGCCAAAGTCAGCAGCATCCTGCGCAACGTGATCGATAACGCCATGCGAGCCGCCGGCCCACAAGGCAAGGTGCATGTCGTGATCCGCGAGCAAGATCACTTCGCGATCACCGAGGTCTGGGACTCCGGCCCTGGCGTACCGCCGTCAGAGCGAGAACGGATCTTTGAGCGATTGGTCCGACTTGATCATGACCGGGCCAAGGATACCGGCGGTTCTGGCCTCGGCTTGGCGATCGCCCGCGGCTATGCGCGAGCCCATGGTGGTGATCTCACCTGCGAGGATCCACGCGGCATGGGGGCTCTGTTCCGGCTGCTATTGCCGCTTGAGCCACGACATGCGGAAATCCACTAGCGGGTTGGCCTCACCCACTTCGCATCAGTTCCGGGCTCTTGGCATCAGCTGCAGCTGATGCAAGTTGCACTAAGCGATGCGAAGTTTGCGACATAGGCTCGCCTTTGTTTTTGGGAAACCTGATCAAGGAAGCGACGGCGAGCCGCGCTCGAATCCCTTCCTGAGCTGGATCCGATTGACATCGATTCGCTCGATATCGGCCCACCGGACGAGAAACGAGTCACGGTGTCGCCAGCGCACGAGTGCCGCGATCGGCCAGGGCGACCGCACACCGGAACGCTCGAAGCCGAGCGAGGAGGACCGCGCATGCGGACTCACGATGATGCCGTAGAGCTGGGCAGGCTGACCAATCGAGGAAGTGTCGAAGCTGAACCGTACGTCACTGACGAATCCGAGGAAGTCCGGGCCGAACACCCGCGCTCGCAGCAGATCGGTGATGATCACGACCCACCTCGGTCATTGCTCTGGGCGTGCTC
>JBKPEY010000209.1:0-1559 GCA_046744405.1 Actinomycetota bacterium | reverse complement strand
CGGTTCAGCCGGGTGTCACGCTCGACCAGCGAAACCTCGTGCCAGATGCGGCGTACCTCGATCATGGCGGCGTTGGTTCTGGCATCCGGCATCCGAGGACGATGACCCATCTCGTCGGCCCTTCGTGCCTCGAAGACCAGTGAGGACAACACTGCCGCGAGCTGAGGATGGGTGAGGCCGTCGAAGACGCCGGCACGGATGCACTCCGCCGTCACCAGATCCAGCTCGGCGTAGATCCGAGCGAGCATCCTGCCGTGTTCGGTGACCTCGCCTCCGCCATCGCCGGCAAGATAGCCGAGGGATTCCAGCACGAGGCAGATCTTGTCGAAGTGGTTGGCGATGGTGTTACTGCGCGAGTTCATTCGTGCCTGCAGCCGAGCGCTCTCTCGCTCGAGTCGGATGGCCCGTTCGGCCCAGCGCGCATGGGTCTCGCGCTCGGGACAGCGATGGCATGGATGATGCAGAAGCGCCGCCCGGCGGCGATCAATCTGTGCCTGGAGCTCCGCGTCAACGCCGGTCATCCGGCGGCGCTTGGGATCAAGATCGATTTCGCCGACGCGGGCCCGGAGGGCAGCGGCCATATTCCGCCTGGAAGCGGCGTCCTTGGCGTTGAAGTGCTTACCGATCTTCATACGTCCGGCGACCAGCGGCGGTGTGGGAAAGTCGGCGATCGCCAGCCGTCGCACGTGGCGATCCTCAGTAAGCACCAGTGGCCGTGGTGATTGTTGATCAGAACGAACGCCTGGATCGATGATCACGGCCCAACCTTGGCTTTTCCCGCTGGGCACCCGAATGATGTCCCCGGGCTTCAAGATCGATAACGCCTGCAATGCCTCCGCTCGGCGGTCCGATCGGCGTTCCCGAGCGGCAGCTGTCTCAAGATCAGCGATCTCTCCACGCAAACGCGCATACTCGGCAAAGTTCCCGAGTTCGCACTCCGCAGCTGCCCAGTAGTCCTTGATCGCTTCTTCATTTCTGGCCAAGGCGCGGGCGGCGCCAACCACAGAGCGGTCCGACTGGAATTGCGCGAACGACTGCTCCAGCAGGGTACGGGCGCGTTCTCGCCCCACGGTTCCCACGAGATTGACTGCCATGTTGTAGGTCGGTGAGAAGGAGGACCGCAGCGGATAAGTACGCCGGGACGCCAGACCCGCCACGGCGCGAGGCTCAAGTCCCGGCTGCCAGAGGACGACGGCGTGACCTTCCACATCGATACCGCGACGGCCGGCGCGACCGGTCAGCTGGGTGTACTCCCCCGGTGTGACATCGGCATGAGTCTCACCATCGAACTTGATCAGCTTCTCCAGCACCACAGACCGAGCCGGCATGTTGATGCCGAGGGCCAACGTCTCGGTCGCAAAGACGACCTTGATCAGCCCCCGTACGAAGGCCTCCTCAACCGACTCCTTGAACGTGGGCAGCATGCCAGCGTGGTGCGCAGCGACTCCCCTGCGAAGTGCCTCTGCGAAGACCTCATAGTCGAGGGTCTGCAGGTCGCCGCCGGACAGCCCGGCCACGTGCCGCTCCAAGATTGCTGCGATCTGCTGCTGCTCAGCCGT
>JBKPEY010000445.1:0-2307 GCA_046744405.1 Actinomycetota bacterium | reverse complement strand
GATGAGTTCCGCTACCTGGTCGACAAGCTTCATCAGGCAGGGATCGGCGTCATGGTGGATTGGGTGCCTGGGCACTTTGCGACTGACCCGTGGGCGCTGCAGCGCTTCGACGGAACCGCACTGTACGAACATGAGGATCCGAGACTGGGCTGGCATCCGGATTGGGGTTCCTACATCTTCAACTTCGGCCGTAACGAGGTGAAGAGCTTCCTGATCTCTAATGCGTACTACTGGCTGGAGGAGTTTCACATCGACGGGCTCCGCGTGGACGGCGTCGCCTCGATGCTCTATCTGGACTACTCCCGCGAGGCGGGCCAGTGGGTGCCGAACAAGTACGGCGGCAACGAGAAGCTGGAGGCAGTCGAGCTGCTACAGCGGACCAATTCCCACGCTTACGGACGAGAGCCCGGCAGCGTAATGGTCGCCGAGGAGTCCACGTCCTGGCCGGGCGTCACTCAGAGCACTGAGTACGGAGGCCTCGGCTTCGGGTTCAAGTGGAACATGGGCTGGATGAACGACTCGCTGCGCTACATGGGGCGCGAGCCGGTCTACCGGCAGTTCCACCACCACGAGATGACCTTCTCCATGGCGTACGCGTACTCGGAGAACTTCATCTTGCCCATCAGCCACGACGAAGTTGTCCACGGTAAGGGCTCGATGTTCGAGCGGGCACCCCAAGACGAGTGGCGGAAATTCGGCACGTTGCGCGCCTTTTACGCCTTCATGTGGGCCCACCCTGGCAAGAAGCTGTTGTTCATGGGGACGGAGTTCGGCCAGCGTCGAGAATTCTCCGAAAGTCGCAGCATCGACTGGTGGCAGAGCGGCGAATGGGGACATCGCGGCATCCAGCGGCTGATCAAGGACATGAACACGATCTACAAGGAGCATCCGGCACTGTGGAAGCGGGACACTGATGCATCCGGTTTCTCCTGGATCGATGCGGACGATCGTGGCGGAAACGTCTTTTCCTGGCTGCGCTTCGACGGCGACGGCCAGATGATCGCGTGTATTACCAACTTCTCCTCCGAACCGCGACCAGACCACCAGATCGGCCTGCCCACGGAGGGAGTCTGGAAAGAGATCTTGAACACCGATGCCGACGTGTACGACGGAACAGGCTTGATCGGCAACCTCGGACAGGTCATTGCCCATCCGGTGCCGTCCCACGGATATGTGGCATCCGCCTCGGTCACCATCCCGCCCCTTGGTGCGGTGTGGCTGCGGCTCGAGGCCGAGCTGGACGAGGAGCAGGCAATCGAGCCGGAGAGGGCGACGCGTGGCGTCATTGCGGCGGCAAGGGCAGCATCGCCGCACACGACCACGGCGGACCAGGCCGTGACTGGACCAACGCAGCCGCGGCGGCCCAAACCATCCGAGACCGAGCTCGCTACCGAAGCTGCGGCCGCTGGCTCCGCCGAGTCGTCCTCTTTCTCCGAATCGGCCGAATCACCCGAGTCGGCGGACAGCCCAGAGTCGCCCGAATCGGCGGAATCGCCCGACTCACCGGACAGTCCAGATTCCCCAACTTCGCTGTCGTCGCCGGCCTCACCGAGGAGCCCCTGAGTCGCTGAAGATGACTGACCCGCTGTTGCGAGCCTCGCTCAACGAGCGGGGAAGGTGGACAAACAGCGCAGCCGCCAGGACGACCTTCAGCACCAGTGCCACGAGCGGCAAAGTCATGTCGCCATCCGGTCCCACTGCCGGTGAGACGACGAACACGTTGGTGGAGGCGTGCAGCATGATCGCGAAGAGCACGCTGCCCTGCGTACCGAGGAATACATAGGTGAAGATCAACGACTTGGCCACGAGATCGGCCAGCAGCAACCACAGCGGCTGATCTTCTATCGCGGCCCCCGTTGTCCAGACGAGCGGCAGGTGCCAAAGCCACCAGCCGAGCCCGAGGATTAGGCTCGCGGGAACGGCCCGATAACGGCTAAGAAGTCGCGGCAACAGGTAACCACGCCAGCCCAGCTCCTCCCCCAGACCATCGGAGATCATCAAGATCAGAAAGGCCAGTGCGAGCGCTGGAACCGACAGCGCAAGCGCCACCGGCCGTACCGCAGGCCACGGCTGGCCGAGCAGCATGGCGATACCGGCGGCAATCAATGAGAAGACCAAGGGGCCAACCAGGACAACCGGATACCACCACCACCGAGCCCGCCACCGGACAAGTCGGCGACCAAGATCGCGTACGCCGGCCCGGCCGTACAAAAGCGCCGCGCAGACCAGTGCGGTAATCGCCGGAATCCAGGTCCACAAGCGACCGACGACTCCGACGGGAAAGCCCATGGCTCTCGGTATCCAGAC
>JBKPEY010000244.1:0-1448 GCA_046744405.1 Actinomycetota bacterium | reverse complement strand
AATGCCCGTGAGGTCGAAACGACCGAGGACATGGCGCACGTGGCCACCATCTCCGCCCGCGATGAGGAGATCGGGCGCTTGATCGCCGAGGCCTTCGACAAGGTTGGCAAGGACGGCGTCATCACCGTCGACGAGTCCCAGACCATGGGCACCGAGCTCGAGTTCACCGAGGGCATGCAGTTCGACAAGGGCTATCTCTCGCCCTACTTCGTGACCGACCCGGAGCGCATGGAAGCCGTCCTGGACGATCCGTACATCTTGATCAACTCCGGGAAGATTTCCTCGATGACCGACCTGCTCCCGCTGTTGGAGAAGGTCATCGGCGCCTCAGGCACCTTGTTCCTGGTGGCCGAGGACGTCGACGGTGAGGCACTCTCCACCCTGGTGGTGAACAAGATCCGCGGTACCTTCACCTCGGTGGCCGTCAAGGCTCCGGCCTTCGGTGATCGGCGCAAGGCCATGCTCGAGGACATCGCCATCCTGACCGGTGGCAAGGTGATTTCACCTGAGGTTGGTCTGAAGCTTGATCAAGTTGGTCTCGACGTCTTGGGTCGCGCTCGTCGCATTGTGGTGACCAAGGACAACACCACCATTGTCGATGGTGCTGGTGACGCAGGCGAAGTCAAGGCTCGGGTGGCGCAACTGCAGGCCGAGATCTCCCGTACCGACTCCGATTGGGATCGCGAGAAGCTCCAAGAGCGAGTTGCCAAGCTCGCCGGCGGGGTTTGCGTGATCAAGGTCGGCGCCGCGACAGAGGTGGAGCTCAAGGAAAAGAAGCACCGCATCGAGGATGCTGTTTCGGCGACCCGAGCAGCTATCGAAGAGGGCATCGTCGCCGGTGGCGGTTCGGCCCTGATTCATGCGGCGCAAGCGCTGAACGGCGACTTGGGTCTCACCGATGACGAAAAGGCCGGTGTTGGCATCGTCCGGCGGGCCTTGGCTGAGCCGCTCCGCTGGATCGCCGAGAACGGTGGCGACCAGGGCTATGTCGTGACCTCCAAGGTTGCCGAGCTGGAGCCCGGCCAGGGCTATAACGCAGACACCGGCACGTACGGCGACCTGTACGCCGACGGTGTCATCGACCCGGTCAAGGTGACGCGCTCTGCGCTGGCCAATGCCGCTTCGATCGCTGCACTGCTGCTCACCACCGAGACGCTGGTGGTCGAGAAGCCCGAGGAAGAGGAACCGGCGGTGGCCGGCCACGGGCATAGCCACTGAGTCAACTCCAGCTAAGCAAATCAGGGTCTCCTTCGGACGAGGGAGACCCTGATTGCTTGTGAACAGCACATCGTTACCGAGCCTGCAATGGCTCAGGTGTTCGGCTTCGAGCCGAAGAACTCGGCGGCACGCCGTGCAATCTCCTCGCCCGGCACATCTCGTACATGCTGGTCGAACGCCCACCGATGTCCGGATGGGTCCAGCACCTGACCCGTTCGGTCACCCCAGAA
>JBKPEY010000629.1:0-1983 GCA_046744405.1 Actinomycetota bacterium | reverse complement strand
GCACCGATTGCAGCAGGTGATGGCCAATCTGTTGGCTAACGCTCGCACCCACACACCGCCCGGAACCCAGGTGCATACCGGGGTTTCAGTCAGCGGGCCCGAGGCAGTTCTTACCGTGATCGACAACGGTCCGGGCATCCCGCCCGAAGTCTCCAATCGGGTCTTCGAGCGGTTCGCGCGCGGAGACGCCAGCCGGACGCGTACGCCGGACGCCACTGCCGGTGGCAGCACCGGACTTGGGCTGGCCATTGTGGCCGCGGTCGTCTCGGCTCATCACGGCAGTGTCGCGGTTACCAGCCAGCCTGGTCGCACGCAGTTCACAGTGCGGCTGCCACTGGCCCGGCTAGAGCCGGCGCCACATGCCGGCGCTGGGCCCGATATGCGTGCGCCGTCAAGGAGCTGAACCATGTTTGGTCCGATAGCCGCGGCGCAGCATCACAATTCCGATAGCCAGCAGCCATAATTGCGCCACAACCGAGCCCAGCACTCCGTACAACAGGAAGCCAGGAAAGAGGCTGGGCACGAGGAAGAGCCCTACAGCGGCCACGGCTGTTATGCCTCCAATGACGATTCCGGCCCAGCCCAGCCAGGACGGGTATTCATCAAGCACTATGGCAATTCCGAAGAGCAGCAGCGGCAAGCCGACCAACAAGGCCATTGCTACCAGGGATGGTCCATGGGTGGCAGCCGCGACGGCGCGTGCCGCGCGTACCAGTTCGGCTTGTTGGCTGGGGTCGGCGTTCGAAGCTTCGCGGCTCAGCTCGGTCAACGCCAAGCCTTCGCTAGTACTTTCCACGCCGAAGATCGCCAACCCGATCGTCGCGCTGATCACGGCGGCCTGGCCGATCAACCATGACCCCGGACGGATCAAGGAGCGGGTCAGCGCCAGCAATCCAATCAGCGACACCAAAGCGGCCAGCACGGCGAAGACGTGCACAGCCGCGTAGATCGGTCGAGTTCGCACGAAGTTCAACGCGGCTGCGGCGTCTGCCGCTGGAGTATCACCGTGAAGCGTCCGCAAAATTGCGAAGATTACCGACCCAGCGATCAGGCAGGCGCCGCCAGATTTGAGATTGAGAGCGGCGCCCGACATGATGCGCTCGGTCGCCGGTCCGAGTCGTGGATGGTCGCGATGGGTGAGCCGGTCGCCGGCGTCACTGCCGGCCACGCAGAAAACCCACCCGATACGGCCGCAGCTCAGGTTCGGCGAAGCCACCCCGTGCCACCGGATCTTCGGCGATGATCCGGCGTGCCGTTTCCTCGTCGGGCGCCTCGAAGATTCCGATCCCGGTGTTGATCGAGCCACCCGTAGGACCCGCCAAGATCAGCACCCCGTCAGTCAGCAGGCGCGCCAGCCACTCGGCGTGTTCGGCAAACGCAACCCGCTCCTGCTCGGTCATCGTTGCCGCGAAGTCATCCCGTGGCGGATGAAGGAAGTAGATCCACTCGGTCACCCGCTAAGGATGGTGTGCCGCACGGTCGCGGTCAACTCACCGAGTGGGACCGGAGCTCAGCGACGGCTCTTGCGCGGCCTAGCCGGAACTGGCTCCGCACCCGGAGTCCAGTTGAGAATGCTGGACCGCTCCATGAACTCATCAGAGCTGATGTCTCCGCGAGCAAAACGCTCGGCGAGGATGCGCTTGGCATCCTCTTCCGGAGAGCGCGATTTGCCGAGATTTGGCGGTGGCAGCTTGCCCGAACGCCATAAATAGAACGCCGTGAGCGCAAGGCCCAAGATCAGCAGCAGGAACAGGAAGCTGCCGACAAATGGCAGCATCGACAGCGAGCTGTCCTCCCATCCGTGCGGGCCATGCGGTACGCGTGGAGGCATTGATCATCCTTTCGATGGAGTAACTACTGAGGTGATGAGGTCTTCGATATGCGCGTCACCGCACCGTCGGCCCAGATGATCAGGGCGCTGTCGATGGGACGGGTTTGCAGCCACCCGGCGGCGTCGGGGCCGTGAACGTAGGCCGCAGTGGC
>JBKPEY010000208.1:0-3585 GCA_046744405.1 Actinomycetota bacterium | reverse complement strand
CGGCCGGCGCCGATCAGTGCCACCCTCATTGCAGCAGCCAGCCGCCGTCGATGTACAAGTCGATGCCATTGACCGACCGGTTGCGCATCAGGAAATCGACCCCGTCGATGATCTCCGCAGTCGTGACGTTCCGCCCAGTTGGCGTTGCCTTTCGAACCTTTTCGGTGAACTCAAGATCTTCCTCCCAATGGGGACTGTCACCGACGATGCCTGGATGAATCGCGTTCACTCGTCGGGGAGCCAGCTGCACGGCCATCGCACGCACCAGCCCAGAGATGCCGCCATTGACGGTCGAAACGGTCAGCGAACCAGGATAGGGACGGTCTTTGGCGCGCCCGCCGAACAGCACGATCGAGGCGTCCTCGGGCAGCCGGTCTGTTAGCGCGCCCACAACCGCTGTGTAGCCGATCAATTTCATGATCGCGAGGTAGCGCGCCTTTGCGAGGTCGTAATCCGTGACGTAGTTCGAGTCACGGGCGATCGCTGAGAGGATAACGTGGTCCACCGCGCCGACGTCCCCGAGCGCGTCCGCAATCTGCTCCGGCTCGGAAAGGTCTAAAGCGATACCGCGAGTGCCGCCGCCGATCTCCTCAGCCACCGACTTGGCGTGCGAGCCGTCACGGCCGGCCAGGACGACCGACCAACCCTCCGCGGAGTAGTGGCGGGCTATCTCCAGGCCGATACCTTGCGTACCACTAACGATCAACAGGGTCGTCATCCCAGCACCTCCCTTAGGTAGTCCCAGTCGCGCGCGAACCGATAGGAGTAGCGCGGCGGAGGTTGTGGCGCCTGGGTCTCCAGCCAGCGCAGCAGTCCTCCTCCGAGGTTGCGGAAGGAATGCGGACATCCCACTCCCGCCCAGGCAATGTCACCTGCCCCAAGGACGACAGGTTTGCCGTCGAAGGTCGCCTCCGCCTGTCCTTCCAGGAAAAAGTACGTCTCTTCAAACGGATGATCATGGGGACCGGTAGCGCCATCCGGGTCGTACTGCACCATGAACATCGTCGACAGCTGCGCCCCAAGATCAGAATCGACCATCATCTTGACGTTGATCCCTCCGTAGACCAACAGCGCAGTACGCATGCTGGCCGTCACTTCGAGCAGGTTTTGGCTCTGCTTGCTCGGGTCCATCTGTGAAGGTGTGATCTTGCCGAAGTAGCGGTTGCGGGGATCCCGTACATCAATGTCGCCCGCCTCGTCGTACGTCCGCCCTGAGACCACGAAAGTGTCATCTTGATAGGCAGACCGCGGCGCCGGAGCCTGCATCTCGGCCCAACGCACAGGTTGCTCACTGGGATTGCGCCAGCGGTGCGGCATGGCGATCGGAATGACGCCGTATCCGCCGTCCGAGACACGAAACGAACCTTCCGCGGTATCGATCACCGCAGTCCCGGCCACGATGTAGAAGCTCTCCTCAAACGAGTGCACATGCCACGGAATCTCGCCGCCCGCGGCGAGCTCACTGATCATGAACCCGGTATGCACAGCATGATCATCTTCGCTCACTGCCATGCTGCGGCGGTATCCGGTCGCCTCGGTTGCCCAGCCGGTGGCCGGAGCGACAAGCTCCAGCTCACCGGCTTGACGTACCAGGTGGCCTCCGCTCACTGTCGCTTCTCGGCAGTCGCTTCAAGGAGATAGTCGCGTGACGCCTCGACGTCGGTCCGAGCCTTGTCCACATCGGCCAGCAGCTTGCCATCGCGCTTCTTAGCCTGCCCTGCAACGAAAACGCTGTCCACATTGGATACGTCAGCGCACAACACCACAGCGGCAACCGGGTCGATGATCGGGACCATGTTCAGCGCCTTGGCATCGATGATCACGATGTCGGCTTGCTTGCCAGGAGTCAGCGAGCCGGTACGATCGTCGACACCTGCGACGTATGCGCCATCAATGGTGGCTGCCTGGAGCATCTCGCGGGCGGTGAGTACCTCCTTAGGCACCTGCTCATTCGGCTCAAACTTCTCGGCGTGCACCCGGGCCCGGTCAGCAGCAAAGGCTGCCCGCATCTCAGTGAACATGTCACCGGGAACCGTCGTCACAACGTCAATGGACAAGCTCGGCCGCAGCCCCATCCGCAGCGACTGCCGCACCGGCGGCCAACCGTGGCCCATCTGCTGCTCCACCTGAGGTGCTATCGAGATCTTGCCGCCAGTGTCCTTGACGAGCTGCCATTCCTCGTCGCTGAAGTGGCAGCAGTGGATGTAGGTCGTGTCGGAACCCAGCAGTCCGTAGTCGTTGAGGGTTTTGACCATCGCGAACCGTCCTGCGAGGCGGCCCATCGAGACGTGAACAGTGATCGGAATGTCGAGCTCACGCGCAAGCTTCCACTCCGCCCGAACGACCTCCTCCATGCAGAAGCCGCTCCCCCGAGTGGCCAGGGCCATGGTGAGCAATCCGTCGTCGGAGCTGAAGTAGGTGTCCCGCACGCGTCGCACGTCGTCGCCCGGAATCGCGATCTTGCTTTCGAACCAGTAGTCGGCAAGCGAGAGATTGGCGCTGCCATACGCGTACTGCGCCCGGATGCCGGTTTGCTGCAATGCGGTGACGGCCGCGTCAGAGTGATCGGGCGTGTTGTTGATATGTGACCAGTCGACCAGGGTGGTGATCCCGGCGTTGAGGCACTCTAGGGATCCGGCGACGTTGCTCGCATGGACGTCCTCGTCCCGGTAAGCCGGCGCGAACGTGTCCAAGACCTCGACGAAGTAGTCATCGAGCGTGGCGTTGGGCGCGCATCCCCGGACCGCGGTCTCCCAGGTGTGGCGATGGGTGTCCACGAAGCCTGGGATGACAATGCTGTCGCTCGCGTCGATCACCTCGGCATCGGCGCTGATGTTCGGCTCGACGGCAACGATCTTGTCGTCCTCGATCAGTACGTCACCGGTGAGATCTCCGATCTCGGGATCCATGCTCACGACAGTCCCGCCGCGAATCAGTGTCTTGCTTGTCACTGGCCTGCTCCTTTGCAAATGTGGCGTGGGTTTTCGTTGCTTCCGCTCAGAAGGCGGATAGTCGTCGTACTGCTTCGACGACCTTCTCGACGGTCGGGATCACTTCGTCCTCCAGCACGTCGGCAAATGGAAGCGGTACACATTCCGCGGCCACCCGCCGAATCGGCGCGTCAAGCAGCTCGAACCCCTCATCGGCGACGATCGATGCGACCGTCGCACCCCAGCCGCCCTGGTAGGGGTTCTCTTCGACCAAGATCAAATGTGACGTGCGCTCCACCGAGGACAGCACTGTCTTCACATCAAGTGGCACCAAGCAGCGCAGGTCGATCACCTCTACCGAGATGTCCTCGGCAATGAGCTGCTCGGCAGCCGACAATGCTGTGGGCACGGTGGAGGCCAGGGCAACGACGGTCACGTCATTGCCGGAGCGAACCACCGATGCCTCACCCAGCGGTACGACGTGCTCTTCCGGGGCCGGCTCCCCCTTGCTTGCCAGCAAACCCTTGTGCTCAAAGAAGACCACCGGGTCGTCACTCCGAATCGCCGACGCCATGAGGCCAACGACATCGGCGGGTGTGGACGGTGCGGCGATCTTGAGACCAGGCACGGTGAAGACCCAGTTCTCGACCGCCTG
>JBKPEY010000229.1:0-2246 GCA_046744405.1 Actinomycetota bacterium | reverse complement strand
CGGCGATCGCCGAATCTTCCCAGCCCGCGCGATGCAGCCGGCCCAGCTGAACTCTTGCCGGAGCGGCAGGCACCATGATTCGTCGCAGAGCTTGCACATGCTGGTCGGAAACCTGAATCAGCCGGCGTGCTGTCTCGGGACTGATCCGGCGCACTGGCCGACCGTTACGCCCATGGAGGAGCCGATCGGCTAGCCGGGCAGAGATGCCAGCAACGGCGGCCACGTCATCGACGCTGAGGGAGCCGCTCGCCATCAGATACCGCAGCTGTGCTCGGAATGGCCCTGCGTCGACCCATTGATCGCCTACGTCATCCCAGTCGGCGCGCGTTGCCATGCCAACATCCCCTTCGTCGAGCCCTCTATCTGTAGAAGGCTTCCCGAAGGGCCCAGATGTTAACGGCGGCCCAAAACTTGCGAGATCTTACGGTGACGATGCCTACATACGGTGACGATGCCTACAGACCCCAGGTAATCGCGTCAAAATGCGGGGTCTGCAGGCCTCTATGGAAGGCCGGGAGGGACGAGCTGCTGGCTCGAGTTAGCGCTGAGCGCGCGCAAAGCCGGCTTGCTGGGCAGCCTCCTCGCTGTTGAACCAAACTTGGGCGACCGTACGGTTGTAGCCAGCCGATTCGGGCACGTGGTACTTCATCGACCGCTCATTGCCCTTGATGGTGAAACCCTCGGGGGGCTGGCTTCCGACGTAGACGCCTTCACCTTGGTACCGAGACGTTGCCGCCGTGGCAACGGCTGTCGGCTCGCTGAGTACCGCGCCGTCCTGATCGCCACCCGCCGTCGGCTCGGCGAGGCCCTCACCACCGGCAGCAGTCGGTGCTGCCTCGGGAGCGAGCGTGGTATCAGTCGTGGTCTCTTCGCCGGTCGGCATGTCGGAGAGAGTTGCATCGCCGGCGCCACTGATGTCGGCGGGAGCTTCGACTCCGATCCGGTCTGCTGCTTCGGCAAAAGCTTCGTCGATGGTCGCCGTCATGTCCGCTTGGGCTTCACCGACGCTGGTCTCGGCTGGGGCTTCGCCGACGCTCGTCATCATGTTGGCTGGAGAGTTGTCGTCGCCGCCCTCTGCTGGCTGGTCCGGCACCGATGTGCCGTCCGCCTCGAGATTGAACATGTGTGCCGACATCCCGCCTTGGGGGTCCTCATGCGCATCATCGTCATCGATCGCATCGACAACGGGGGCCTCAGCCGCTGTGTCAGCCGCTGGGGCAGGCTTAGGTGGCGCGTACGGGGTGGTTGGCCGCGCGGCCTGCCAGTCGGCGTCCGTTCCGCCGAGGATCTTGCGGGCCACGAACACCGCTACGCCCGCCAGCCCGGCGACGATGAGCACCCACTTCAGCCATCTGCGCTTCTTCTTTTCCTCTGGCAGCTGCAATTCACCCTTGGCCGCGGCGACGACGGCTTTGCCACGTTTGGTTGCCTCCGCGACAACCGGTGCTCCGGCGGCAGCACTCAATGCCTCGCTGAGCTTGGGCACAATCTCGCCGGACACCTTGCTGCGGGTGGCTTCAACGGCAGGACTGACTCGCTCAAGTGCCTGGTCGAGGACTGGGGCGAGCCTGTCAACGGCGTCGTGGGCGACTGAAGCGCCACGCTGCTTGGCCGAGGTCGCGAGAGGCGCGAGGCGCTCTGCAGCTTGGTATGCATACGGAGAGACCCGGCTGACCGCCTGCTGGGTATATGGCGATACCCGCTCTACGGCCTGGTTGGCCAACGGCGCGATGCGATCAGCAGCTGAATGTGCCAGCGGAGCGAGCCGATCAGCCGCCCCGTGAGTGATCGGGGCCACCCGCTCTGCAGCTGATTCGGCGAGCGGTCCCAGCCGATCCGCTGCTGTGTGAGCAAGCGGCGACACTTTGTCAGCGGCAGCGCCGATCCGATCTGCGGCGGCTTCAGCAAGCGGCCCCACTCGGGTGGCGGCGGACTGCGCGACCGGCCCTACTCGGTCGGCTGCGGAGTGGACCAGCGGTCCAACACGATCAGCGGCCGAGTGCACAAAATCATCGGCGGCTGGCGCAGCTTCCATTCGGGCGGCTTTCGCGCGGCGGGAACTCCTAGACACGTTTCCTCCGTTGTGAGAAACCTCATGCTCCCCAGTGGAGCATTTCCCACCGTATCGCCATCTTGTGCGGTCTGACAGGATGGCTGCCGGACCCGCGCCCCGAGCCTTGTGAAGGGTGTGCGTCAAGAAATGTTCAGCGATGATCGCGATAGAGAGGCCCTCGAAGTGGCACAGC
>JBKPEY010000376.1:0-2837 GCA_046744405.1 Actinomycetota bacterium | reverse complement strand
CGGCCAGGGCCGTGCAGCCGGCAGCGACCAGCGGGACGGCTGCTCCGGCGAGGTAGTAACCCTTCCCGGCCGCGATGAGAAAGACGGCAGTCGAAACTACGAAGGCCACGGCGATCGGGCGTAGCTTCGCCCACGCAGGATCACGAAACAGCTTGACCAGCCCATATAGCCAGACGATGGCGATCAACGGGGAGAACATGGCAAGGGCCTGACCCACGAGGCCCAACCGACCGGTGAGCCCGCCGTACTCCTCGGCAATGTCGGCGCCAAGAGCCAAGACCGGCCAGCTGTTCCGGAACTGCCAAATCAGATTCGGCAGCCACAACACCAAGGCGATCAATCCGCCGAGCCAGGGGTATGCGGTGTGAAGCTGCCCTCGCGTGCTTGACACGAGCAGGACGCCGATCAAGATCGCGAAGAGCAGCACAGCAACGGCGGTCTTGTTGTTCAGGCCGATTCCAGCCAGCAAACCAGCAAGGAGCCAGAGCTCCGGTCGGTCGTCTTGCAGCGCATAACCCACAACAAGGAGCACGGCAGCCCAGGCAAGTGTGTCGAAAGTGGCGGTGCTGAGCCGATGACCTAGCGTGATGGTGATCACCGACGCCGCCACCGTGCTGGCGGTCAGCAGCTGGGCGCTCCGGCCGCCACCGAACAACTGGGCAAACGCGGCGCCGCAGACCACAAGTAGGGCCGTCGCAATCAGGCTTGGCAGCCTGAGCGCGAACAGGTTGTGCGGCGCCAGCTCTGTGGCAAGCCGGGCCAGCAATGGCGTAAACACCGGCTGATCCGGATAGCCCCAGGCCAGCCGCTGACCGGCTGATACGAAGTAGAGTTCGTCGCGGTGCGGGCCGTACCGGTTGATCATGATCAAAAACAGCACGGCGAGTACCGCTACCGTTGCGCCGACTTGCCGGAGCGCAAACTTCGGTCGCTCGGCTTCCTGCACAAGTCCATCTTCTATGAGTTGTGCCCGACGTCACCCAAGATCCGCCAGCGATCCTCCGATGGCCAGTCGTTTTAGACGTGTCGGCTTCGGGTATGAGCGAGCGACCATGTTTCTGCCGATGCTCCTCGCCGTTGACGAGGAGCATCGGCCGTTTGAGCCGGTGCTTGCCTGCCTGAATACACGATGACCTCCACTGCCGCGGAACGGCGCGTCACCGTACGCCCGCCCGTCTCGGAGCGGCCGGCGTACGGGCTGCTGGCCGGCCTCGGCCTGGCGTTGCTGCCGGCAGAGTTGGATCAGTCCATCTTCGCCACAGCGCTGCCAACGGTGGTCGCAGAGCTCGGCGGTCTGTCAGGACTGGCGCTGATCAACACCAGCTACGTTCTCGCCGGGGCGGTCGCGATGCTGTTGGTCGGGCCGCTAGGTGACCGATTCGGCCGCCGCCAGGTATTCGTTTGGGCCACAGCGGCGTTCTTGGCCGGCTCGGTGCTCGGCGGCTTGGCGCCTACGTTGCCGGTACTGGTCGCAGCACGGGTCATTCAGGGACTGGGCGGGGGCGGCTTGCTGGTATTGATCCAGGCCATCGTCGCCGACCTGGTCGCACCCCGGCGCCGCGCCTGGTATCTCGCCATCGTCGACGCCACCTACGCGGTGGCCGCCGTCTCTGGACCGGTGATCGGCGGCTGGCTTGCCGAGTACGCGTCATGGCGCTGGGCGTTCTGGCTCAACTTGCCGCTCGGCGTGCTCGCTCTGCTCGCGGTGATGCGCTGGCTACCGGCTAGCCGGCCGTCGCGTTCCGGACCCTCCGTAGCATCCGCAGTGCGGCCACTGAACCTGCTGCGCCGCCGCGCCGTGGCGCTGCCGGTAGCGGGCGGCGCGCTGCTCGCCGTCGCGGTGTTCGGGGCGATCAACTATCTGCCGACATTTCTGCAGCTCGGCGCCGGCCAAACCCCAGCCCAGGCGGGGTTGACCATGCTCAGCTTGGTCGTTGGCCTCGGGCTGGCCACCGTAGCTGCCGCGCAGTGGCTGCGGCGAACCGGACGGGCGTACGGTCTACCGGTCATCGGTGCGTTGCTGGTCGCGCTCGCCCTCGGTCTGTGCACAACTCTCACTCCCGGCTCACCGGTGGCCGCGATCATGATCTACCTCTTTCTGCTCGGCGCCGGCACCGGCCTGGCATGGGAGGTATTGGTGGTCGTCGTCCAGGAGGCAGCGCCGCCTGACCAGCTCGGGAGCGCTACAGCTGCGAACGGATTCTGCCGCGAGGTCGGGGTGCTGGTCGGCACCGCTGCGGTCGGCGGCCTGCTGGTGCAGCGGCTCGCCGGCACTCGCGTCGACCCGCTCGCGTACGCGGACGCTCTCATTCCGCTGCTCGGCGGACTCGTACCGGTCGCCCTGCTGGCGGCGGGCCTGCTCAGCGCCGTCCGTCCCCTTCCACTCCGAGCGGAGCTGCAGTGACCGGCGCGCTCCGGTTCTCGGTGGTGGTCCCCGCCCACGACGAGGCCGATCTGCTCCCAGCAACACTAGCCTCGCTGCGCGCGCAGGACTTCCAGGGCGGGTACGAGGTGATCGTGGTCGACAATGCGAGCCGGGACGGCACGGCAGCGCTGGCTGAGACGCTCGAGGTCCGGGTAGTGGGTGAGCCGCAGCTCGGGGTTTGTCGCGCCCGACAGCGAGGTGTGGACCTGGCATACGGGGAGATCGTCGTCTCCACCGATGCCGACACCCGGCACCCACCCGATTGGCTGAGCCGAATCGACGCCGCCTTCGCTGCCGGTGGACCGGACGTGATCGCGGTTGCCGGTCCTTGCCGGTACGCCGATCCGCCCTGGTGGGCAGCCCTCGTGCCGCCGCTATGGTTCAGCGGCATCGCCGCCGCGGCTGGACGCGC
>JBKPEY010000558.1:0-3700 GCA_046744405.1 Actinomycetota bacterium | reverse complement strand
GCCGCGCTACATCGCCGCGACCCGGCCAACCTCGGCCCAGATAGTGCTGGAGCCAGACATCGAGCTGACCGCCTTCATCCGTCGCCATCTGCCGCTGCCGAGACGAAGCGGGATCACAGTGCGCGGCACGGACGGTCGGCGCGGCATCGCAGAGCTGCGCAACGGCTACGCCGACCTGATGATCATCGATGCCTTCGTCGGTGCTCGGGTGCCGGCGGATCTCACAACAGTAGATTTCCTGGCCGATGCGCGGCGCGCGCTCAATGATCAGAGCGTGATCATGATCAACCTCACTGATCGTGGGCCACTGAGCTACGGGCGGCGCGTACTGGCCGGCGTACGCCAAGCCTTTCCCTATGTGGCGCTCTGCGCTGAAGCGTCCACACTGAAAGGCCGGCGGTTCGGGAACGTGATCGTTGTCGGCGGCACCACGCCGCTGCCGTACGCGGCTATCGCCGATCGGGCCGGACGCTCGCCCTTTCCGTATCGCGTCCTGCGCGGTGCACGGCTGAACCAGCTGCTCGCCGACTCGCTGCCATTTCGTGAAGACGACGCTGCGGAGTCCCCGGAGCCTGGCACCAGTGCCCGGCGTCTAGCCTGATCTTTCCGGCTCAGGGCACATCTTTCTGCAAGGCACCCAGTCGGGAAATGGCCTCGTCGAGCAGCTGCTCTTGCTTGCAAAAAGCCCAGCGCACGTACGGCCTACCGGCATCTATCCGGTCGTAAAACACCTGATGAGGAATTGCAACGACTCCGCACCGTAGCGGGAGATCGCGACAGAACTCGACACCATCGCTGTAGCCGAGCGGCCGCACGTCGGTTGTCATGAAGTAAGTGCCGCGCGGCAGAATCGGCTCGAGTCCAATCGACCGCAACCCGGCAGCGAATTGATCACGCCGATCCTGGAGATCGAGCCGGGCCTTTTCCACCCACTCATCGCCCTCGTTGAGTGCTCGGGCGATGGCCGGCTGGAAGGGAGCACCGGAGACGTAGCTCAGGAATTGCTTTACCGCCGTGATCTCATTGATCAACTGTGGAGTGGCCAGCGCCCAGCCTATCTTCCAGCCCGTCGCTGAGAAGGTCTTGCCTGCCGACGAAATCCGCACCGTCCGGTCCCGCATCCCCGGGAATGTGGCCAAAGGCAGGTGCTCAGCATTGTCGAACCTCAGATGCTCGTACACCTCGTCGCAGATGACGATCACGTCGTGGCGCACGGCGAGGTCTGCGATCATGGCGAGATCTTCCCGATCCAGTACCACGCCGGTCGGATTGTGTGGCGAATTGAGCAACAGCGCCTTGGTCTTGGAGCTGAACGCTGCGGCGAGCTCGGCATGATCGAGCTTGAAGTCCGCTCCGAACAGCCCCACGCCTACTCGTCGCCCGCCGGCAAGCTCGATCGACGCGGCGTAGGAGTCATAGAACGGCTCGAGGGCGATGACTTCATCACCTGGGTTGACGAATGCCAAAATTGACGCCGCCAACGCCTCAGTGGCACCGGTGGTGACCAAGATCTCTGTCTCGGGGTCGTAGCTCAGACCGTAGGTCCGACTGCTGTGGGCGGCGATGGCCTGCCTTAGCGGCAGAATGCCGCGGCCGGGTGGGTACTGGTTCAGGCCACCGGCGATCGCGGCGCGAGCCTCCTCCAGCATGAACGCTGGACCATCAGTATCCGGGAAACCTTGACCGAGATTGATCGATTGAGTTGCCCCGGCCAGTGCAGACATCTCGGCGAAGATAGTGGTCGTGGCCGATCGGATGCGGTCGGCTTTCCAGACAGAGGGCATACCGCGACCCTAATTCCTCCAAGAATCCAACGCGCTGGCCGAGCCGGCGACGGGAAGCCCGGACCGGCCTTGAAGCGCGAGAGTTAGGCTCCGAGTAGCGACCGATAACAGCTAAGTCAGGAGGTTCTCGATGTCGAAAACAGCGGAAACGGAGTTGCTGGAGTCGGTACCGGATGGGCTGTTCATCGGCGGGAAATGGCGCTCAGCAGGCTCAGGTTCCACGTTGAAGGTCTATGACCCCGCGACGGGTGAGGCCATCAAGACCATTGCCGACGCAGGTGTCGAGGATGGGGCAGCAGCTCTGGACGCCGCGGCCGAATCGGCTGCCGACTGGGCCAGAACACCACCACGCGAGCGTGCCGAGATCCTGCGCCGGGCGTTCGATGCGATCCAGGAGCGCCAGGACGAAGTCGCCCTGCTGATGACGCTCGAGATGGGCAAGCCGCTAGCCGAATCCAAGGCGGAGGTCACCTACGGCAGTGAGTTTCTGCGCTGGTTCTCCGAGGAGGCGGTACGGATTTTCGGCCGCTATGGCATCAATCCGGAGGCCACCGGCCGGATGATCGTTTCGCAACATCCGGTCGGGCCCTGCTTCTTGATCACTCCATGGAATTTTCCACTCGCGATGGCAACTCGTAAGACGGGCCCGGCACTGGCCGCTGGTTGCACTGTCGTAATCAAGCCTCCCGAGCTGACACCCCTGACCACCTTGTACTTCGTCAAGATCCTGGCCGAAGCGGGCCTGCCGCCGGGCGTGGTCAACGTCATCACCACATCAACATCGGGAAAGGTGTCGGCACCGATCATCGGCGATGCTCGGCTCCGGAAGTTGAGCTTCACCGGGTCCACCGAGGTAGGTCGCAAGCTCTATGAGCAGGCGGCCGGCAACATCTTGCGGATCTCCATGGAGCTGGGCGGCAACGCACCCTTCCTGATCTTCGAGGATGCGGATCTCGGTAAGGCCGTCGAGGGCGCCATGCTCGCCAAGTTCCGCAACATCGGTCAGGCGTGCACGGCCGCGAACCGGTTCATCGTGCACGAAGCCATTGCCGATGAATTTGCTGCCCGGGTCACCGAGCGGGTACAGGCGTTCAAGGTCGGCCGTGGCACCGAGGAAGGCGTCCAGATCGGTCCGCTGATCAACTCCGATGCCGTCGACAAGGCTGCCTCCCTGGTTCGAGACGCGACCGAACGGGGGGCCAAGGTACTGACCGGCGGTCATCCGATCGATCGGCCCGGAACGTTTTATGAGCCGACCGTTGTCACCGGCGTACGCCGTGGCAGTGACATCCTGCGAGAAGAGATCTTCGGGCCAGTGCTCAGCATCGTGACCTTCGCCGATGAGCAGGAAGCGGTGGGGATCGCGAACGACACCGAATACGGTCTGGTCGGGTACGCCTACACCAAGGACATGGCGCGCGGACAGCGGCTCATCGAGTCGCTGGAAACCGGGATGTTGGGCCTCAATGTCGGCGTTGTGTCCAACGCCGCAGCCCCATTCGGCGGCGTGAAACAGTCCGGCATCGGACGCGAGGGCGGCTTTGAGGGCATTCACGAATACCTGTCCACCAAGTACACATTGACGCCGAATCCTTTCGCTGACTGAATAAACACCCAACAGCCGTTGCCGTTGATCAATCACGGGCACAATGTCGCGGTGAGCAGTTCCATCCGCGAGAAGGGAATTGACACCCAGGCGGTCCAGAGCAAACGCCGGCGGCAGCTCACCATGGTGGGCGTCACGCTGCTTGCGGTCGGGCTTTGCTGTCTGGGCTGGGTGGCCTACCAGTACGTCGGCACCAACCTGATTGCCCAGCGTGAATTCCGTGCCGAAACCAGCCGGCTACGAGCTCAGTGGGCCGAGGCGCAGAGAACGGATCCGCAACGGCTCCAGCAAACCTCCACGGGCCCTGGTG
>JBKPEY010000028.1:0-3360 GCA_046744405.1 Actinomycetota bacterium | reverse complement strand
CCTATCCTGGGCCCATGAACCCACGGGCACGTCGGCTCATCGTCTCCGCGGTACTCGGCGGCCTCGTGCTCATAGTCGTGATAACTGCCGCATGGAACTGGCTACGGTAAGGGCTGTCGACGCGTACGCTCGCACTTCATGGGATCCAGCACGATGCGACTGCGACGCGCACTGCGTCGCGTCGGGGTGCTGCTGGTGGCTGCCGTACTGTGCATGATCGTTCCGGGTCTCGCCGCAGCTGAGGACACCGTCGCATTCACCATCAAGGACGCGCGAATCACTGAATCCTCTGGTCTCGCCGTCGATCCAGCTGGGAACATCTACTGGACGGTCAACGATTCGGGCGACCGCGGTGTGGCCTACGGCATCGGTCTGGACGGAAAAGTGCAGGGCAGTCTCAATTTCCGCGCTCAACCGGTCGATGTCGAGGCCGTCGCAGTGCACAAAGACCGGCTTTATGTAGGCGATATCGGTGACAACAACGGCCGACGCAGCTTCGTTAGGGTCTTCTACTTCAACAACCCGCGCGCCAACGGCCTGACGGTGACCTACCATGCCTACGACTTCCGCTATCCAGATGGACCGCATAACGCCGAGGCTCTGCTCGTCAATGACTCCGGCCGGCTGTTCATAGTGACGAAGGACCAAGATGGTGCCATTTACGCGGCCCCGCGAAAACCGGACCGTCAGGGCGTCAATGGGCTCAAGAAAGTCGGCGCGGCGCCGTCCGAAGTCACTGACGGGACCTTCCTCCCTGGCGGGGACAAGATCGCACTGCTGACCTATAGCTCGGTCACCGTAATCGATGCGAGCACATATGACGTGCTGGCCAGCTCGCCCATTCCGCATCAGCCGCAGGCAGAGTCGCTGACCCAAAGCCTGGATGAGCAGTCTTTGTTGGTCGGCAGCGAGGGCAAGAAGTCCAAGGTGTATGCCATTCCGGTACCCAGCGCCGCGACGCCAACGCCCACTCCGAGCGAAGAGCCACAGTCCGAAACCGACGTTCCCGACGATCGCTCCGACGCCATCCAAAACCAGAAGGGAACGCTGCTCGCCCTCGGAATCGCCGCATTCGTTGCGCTCGTTGCGGGGACGGTAGTCGCGCTCATTCGTAAACCGGATTGATGCATTGGCTGCGAGCGTCGCATTTCACGCGCGATCAGCTCCAGAAAGGGAGTGCGAGACTGGCTGCCATGCAGGATCTGTATAGGGAGCGCACCGCCTATGAAGGCGAGCATTTGCTGGAGAGCAATGCGCCCGCCGATCCCTTCGTTCTCTTCGATGCCTGGCTGGCCGATGCCTTTCTCGCGAAGGAAAGGGGAGTGCTGCCTGAACCAACAGCTATGGTGATCGCGACCTCTGTAGGCGACCAGCCGTCCGCACGTACGGTGCTGCTGAAGAGTGTCTCGAACGGGGGCTTCACCTTCTTCACCAACTACAACTCACGCAAGGGCAGCGAGTTGAGCCGCAACCGCCAGGTGGCGTGGCTCTTCGGCTGGTATCCGCTGCATCGCCAGGTCCGCGCCGAAGGCACCGCCGAGCTGGTGCCGCGGACCGAATCCGAGGCGTACTTTGCCACCAGGCCCCGAGACTCGCAGCTAGGGGCTTGGGCCTCTGAGCAGTCCTCAACCGTCGGATC
The DNA here is from genome assembly GCA_046744405.1 of Actinomycetota bacterium. GTDB lineage: Bacteria > Actinomycetota > Actinomycetes > Propionibacteriales > Propionibacteriaceae > Microlunatus. The sequence continues at coordinate 1,721 of JBKPEY010000028.1, read as the reverse complement.
ACTGGAGGAGCTGACCCGCGCGTACGCCGCGGCTGACCGTCGGTTCCACGATGTGCCGGTGCCTTGTCCTGAGGACTGGGGCGGCTACCGCATCACCCCAACCATGATCGAGTTCTGGCAGGGCCAGCCGAGCCGAATGCACGACAGGCTGCTGTACCGCCGTGTTGGGCTGGGTTGGAGCCGTAGCCGGCTGGCGCCATAGAAGATCACCCTTGGTTGATTATCGGGGCGCGACCAGACCTGCGGTCTGCGCGGTTGCTGCGGCGTAGCGGGCCTGCGCATCGGCCCAGTTGACGACGTTCCACCACGCGGTCACGTAGTCCGCCTTGACGTTGCGGTACTGCAAGTAGAACGCGTGCTCCCACATGTCCAGCAGCAAGATCGGGATCTGGGCCAGCGGTAGGTTGCCCTGTTGATCAAACAACTGGACGATGTTGAGCCGGCTGCCGAGAACGTCGTATACCAACATCGACCAGCCGGAGCCTTGAATGGCATTGGCGTTCGCGGAGAACTGGGCGCGGAACTTGTCGAAGTTGCCGAAGTATTCATCGATTGCCGATCCCAGGGCGCCATCCGGCCGGTCGCCACCGTCAGGAGACATGTTGGGCCAAAAGACCGAGTGGTTGATGTGGCCGCCGAGGTGGAAGGCGAGATCCTTCTCGAGCCTGTTGATGTTGCCAAACGACTCCCCATCGCGCGCTTCGGCAAGCTGCTCAAGCGCGGTGTTGACTCCCTTGACGTAAGTCGCATGGTGCTTGTCGTGATGCAGTTCCATGATCTCGCCTGAGATATGGGGTTCCAATGCGCCGTAGTCGTAAGGAAGATCGGGCAGTTCGTAGGCGGCCATTCCAGTCCTTTCGTTTCGCTGTACGGGTCAGGAAGTCAAACTGACGCTCATGCTACGACCAGGCATCGTGAAGCCGGGGCACGGGCCCCGTTGTGCCAACCAGGACATTGCATCGGCTGTGTTTGACTGGGCACGTGACGGCTGCGCTTTCCCTGGTCGGACTCTGCAAGTCATTCGGACCGAAGCGAGCAGTTGATCATCTCGACCTCGAAGTGCGCCGCGGTTGCATGTTCGGCCTGGTGGGGCCGAACGGTGCTGGCAAGACAACTACCCTCTTCATGGCCACCGGCCTGCTGCGGCCCGACGCCGGCACAGCAGAGGTTCTCGGTCATGACGTGTGGGCTGATCCCGCCGCAGCGAAGGCGCTTATCGGAGTGCTGCCAGACGGGCTTCGGCTATTCGACCGGTTGAGCGGAGCAGAGCTGCTGCACTACGTGGGACTTCTGCGCAGGGTGCCTCCAGCCGAGATTGCCACTCGGTCTGCGGAGCTGCTGGATGCCCTCGCCCTGACCGATGATCGAGACACCTTGGTCGTTGAGTACTCGGCCGGCATGACCAAGAAGATCGGGCTTGCCTGCGCGCTGATCCACGCACCCCGGCTGTTGATCTTGGATGAGCCTTTCGAGGCCGTCGACCCAGTCTCCGGTGAGGTCATTCGCTCGATCTTGCGCAACTACGCCCGCACTGGCGGCACGGTGGTCATGTCCAGCCATGTGATGGAGCTGGTCGAGAGCTTGTGTGATGAGTTGGCCGTCGTGGCGCAGGGGAGGGTACTGGCGGCCGGCACTCTCGATGAAGTGCGCGCCGGGTCCAGTCTGCAGCAGAGATTTCTCGATTTGGTGGGCTTTACGGCGGCGGGAGAGGAGTCTTTGGC
>JBKPEY010000524.1:0-3375 GCA_046744405.1 Actinomycetota bacterium | reverse complement strand
GTGGTCAACACCTCGACCAGCGCATCTTCGTCGTCTGGCGGAATCAGCCACCCCTCCGGGGAATCCGAATCACGATTGAGGAACGTTGGAGGACCACCCGTACGAGTCGCCACAACTGGCAATCCCGCTGACATTGCCTCCAGGTACACAGCGCCGAACGCCTCCCCCACCGATGGGCCGACCAGCAGATCCGCGCAACCCAGGCCAAGCCGGAGATCCTCATGACCACGCCAGCCGACAAAGAACACGCCGTCGATGTGTTCCTTCTCGACCACCGAATACGGATGTTCACCCTCCCACTCGCCGGGGTGCCCGCCCCAGATCAGCAAGGGTGCGACCGGACCGATCCGGGATCGCACTCGGGCATACGCCCGAAGCAAGAGCGGCAATCGCTTGACGGCGGTAAACCGGCCGACGTATAGCAGCACTGGACGCATCTGTGTCGAATCGACGAACGCTGACAGGTCGGCCATGGAATATCGGACGCTTCCTGGGCGGCCGCTTTGGTCCCACCCACGTGGATCGTCGACGAGCCAGCGTTGCAACAGTGCCAGGCGCTCCCCCGGGGTGAGGGTCGACGGCCGGAAGTGCTCAGTGTCAACCCCGTTGGGTATTACGGTCACTCGATCTTCGGGTACCCCCAGCACGCGAACTGTGCGGGCGGCGTGGTCAGTGGAGACCGCAAGAATGCGTCTGCTGCGCTGAGCAGTCGCCCGCAGCCGGTCCGCCCAATAGCCGGCGTACCTCCACGACGCTGAGACCCCGATCGGAGATCCCTTGCCGCCGGCGCCGCCGTACTGCTCAATGTGCTCCAGCATGAGCAGCTCAGTGCCGTGCAGGTGCGTCACCACCGGGACGTCCGGCCAGACACTCTCGGCGGCGTCGTGTAACGGCGTGAGGTGATGGAGGTGCAGCACCTGCGGGTCGAATGGGCGCAAGCCAACCAGCAGCCGACGCCACGATTCCACCTGACGTTCGGCGAGCTCAGGTGAAACCGCGGCAAAGACGCGGTCGGGCGCCCCCGGCTTATCCTCGTACGAAGCATGCAGCGGCACTGGCTGATCCAACGGGTCCTCGCCGCGCTGCCACGCATCCAGAGCGGGCGTGAAATCGGCCACCGATAGTGGAAGTCCAGCGAAGAACGTCTCGGCATGACTCGGACTTCCCGCGGGACCCAGTGATCCGGCGGCTATCTGTGGCGCCCAGCCGGCCTCGAGCAGAGCACCAGTCAGATAGCGCACGACCTGTGCTGAACCGCCTCGCGGGAAGAACGAGAACCCCTGTAGCACTGAGCCCCGAGTCATAAGCGCACGATTCCACAAGTCCTTCAGGCGCGCTGAGCATGCTTTGGTGCCTTTCTCACCTGCTCCGCGCGTCAGTGCGACGCTCCAGTGCGGCCAGTCGCAGTTCGAGTTGATCAACCCGATGCCGCAGCAGCGTCAGCTGCGCCTCCAAACTGACCTCGCGCTCGGCGCGACGCTGGATCCGCGCGGACTGCCCTGCCCGGTCCATTACCGCCTGGAGCGGTACCAGCCGTTGCGGACCGTGCGGCCCGTCAACCAAACGAGATGCGATTTCACCGTTGCGGTACCAGGCGCGCAGCGCCGAGCGGGAAACTCCCGCCTCAGCCTCGGCGATGGCGAGCGGTACCCATGGGGTGTCGTCCAGTTTCGCCAACAGCTCCAGCTCGTCGCGCCATGCGGCGAGGCGATCATCCCACTCCGACGGCACGCTGCCACCTCCCATAGAACCCTATTAGAAGCAGTGTATTGACAGGGTTTCGATAATGGAAACATGTTTGAGCGATTCTCTGGGCAGGCCCGGCACGTTGTAGTCAGCGCGCAAGAAGAGGCCCGCGAACTTGACCACAACTACATCGGTACTGAGCACATCCTGCTCGGGCTGCTAGTGATCACCGACTCCCTGGCCGGCGCTAGCCTTACCGCTCTCGGCTACACCCGTGATGACGTGCGAGCCAGCGTTGAAGCGATGGTCGGCCGGGGCAAGGCTGCGCCCGGCGGGCATATTCCCTTCACACCGCGGGCAAAGAAAGTGCTCGAGTTGTCATTGCGTGAGGCGCTGCAGCTCAAGCACAACTACATCGGCACTGAACACATCTTGCTGGGATTGATCCGTGAGGGCGAAGGTATCGGCGCGCAGATCTTGGCGGCCAAGCACCCGCTGGACCGGATCCGCGGCGAGGTACTAGCGCAGATCGAGTCGCCGGGTACAACCCGTGAGACTTCCGGCGCTGGGCGTACGCCAGCCGCACACGACGTGTTGGCGCTGGCTGCGGAGCTCGCCGGCGGAACGCCGGTCGGCAGCCACCATATCCTCGAAGCGATCTTGCAGCAGCCGGACAGTGCCGCTGCGAAGGCGCTCAGCGACGCCGGGATCGATCTTGATCAACTTGCTGCCAAGCTCGATGAGGTCAGCACCGAGGACACCGGTGACGACACTCCGGAGCAAGCAGCTGCCCGGCAGCTGCAGCTGTCGATCACCGATGACGCGGTGACTGTGGTTTTGCACGACGCTGCTTCGGTCGAACTCGGCAAGCAAATTGTCCAGCTCAACGATGGGCCCCTGGCAGCCAGAGGCGCGCAGCTGGATTTGCTCAGCAGGCTCTGGACCTCGGTGAACAGCTGGCTCGCAGCTACCGCTCGGATGTTGGCACCGCCGCCCGATGTATCACCGGAGGTGTCGGAGGAGCTTTTCACTCGCGGCCTGCGCTCCCGGTTCCGCCGCCGTAGAGCCAGCTGACTAACAGACGCACTAGATGTGCACGGTCCCGGTCACTCCGGTTACGACGTCGCCGCCGGTCCAAATCTCGTTCTCAACTTCGGTGATGTAGACCCGGCCGCGGCGCCCGAGGGCGGTTCCCTGGGCGGCGACATAGGAGCTCGGCGCACGTCCGGTATTGATCAACCACTGACCGAGGGCCGCGTTGAGGCTGCCGGTCACCGGGTCCTCGCGGGCGCTTTCGAGCGGCGTAAAGGCCCGGACTTCGAAGTCCACCTCCGAGCCGGGCGGATGAGGTCCGATCACGCCGACGGCATCGAACCGGCCGGCGTCGGCAGGGTTTGGCTGCAGCGCCAATACCGTCTTCGCGTCGGCAAGGAGCAGCGCCACCCAGCCGGGCCCGTTATCAGCCCATTGGGCATCCACGACTTGATCATGATCGACACCGAGATAGGCCGTGATCCTGGTCAGATCTTCGGCCGCGACCGCACCGCCTCGGATCAGTGGCGGCGCTGCGAAACTGAGCCGGTTTCCGTCGCGGCGAACTCGTATCAAGCCTGCTCCGCACTGCTGGATCAGCTCGTTGGGATCCTTCGGCATTCCGCCTGCCTCGAGCCACGCAGAGGCAGAGCCAAG
>JBKPEY010000614.1:0-4853 GCA_046744405.1 Actinomycetota bacterium | reverse complement strand
AACGCTGCCTTCTTCGCCGGCATCGTGCGTGCCTTGGCTGGCGAGGATCGCCCGATCTGGACTCAGATGTCCTTCCAGGCGGCTGAGGAGAACTTCGTCTCAGGCATTCGTCACGGCATCAATGCTGAGGTCTACTGGCCGCAGATCGGACAGGTGCATGCGGCTGAACTGGTTATCCGCAAGTTGCTGCCACTGGCGGCGGATGGCTTGCGGGAATGGGAGGTCGACGAGGCCGAGATCGGCCGCCTGCTGGACATCATCGAACGCCGATGTTTGCGCCTGGCCAATGGGGCAACCTGGCAAGTCGCAGAGGTACGGCGGCGTGAGCAAGCCGGCGAAACGAGGCAGCAAGCTCTGAGCGGCATGCTTGCTGGCTATATGCCGCGGATGCACAGCAACGAACCGGTTCACACCTGGGAGGTGGACTGATGCCAGAGACGATTTCGTCGGCGTCCGAGCTGCCAGAACCACTTCCCTCAGAAGCTCGGCCATGCATCGTCGTGGGCTATTCCGCGCGCCCAGAGGGTCGCGCAGCGCTTGAGCGCGCGGTAAGCGAGGCAAGGCTTCGCTCCGCGGCGCTGGTCGTGGTGAACACTTCTCCAGAAGACGCCGAGGCCGCCGGCCTGGTTGACCAGTTGGCAGCCTCAGGGCTTCAGTATGAGATCAGGATCGCAGCAGATGCACACGGTTCGGCTGAGGAGCTGCTCAGGATCGCCGAGACGACTGCGGCGGACTTCATCGTGATCGGGCTTCGCCGCCGATCACCGGTCGGCAAGCTCCTTTTGGGCAGCAATGCCCAACGAGTACTTCTCGATGCGGCATGTCCGGTCTTGGCGGTGAAGGCGGAGCCCGACGTGATCTGAACGGTGCCGTAGCCGATTCCGACACGAAATCGTCGTGCAACGGAGCGTTTGGAGATTCGTGCCACAATACGTTCGGAGCGCCTATTGACATCCGATGGGCGTTGCTTGCCCTAGTTCGCCACCACTAGTTCAACAGGTCAGTCCGAGAGGCTCTTTGTGACACCCCCCTCCAAACTGCACAGATCGGCCCACGCGGTGGCTGCGTCCACCAGCCGGGCACGGCAAGAGAGCGTTCCGATCAAGAAGGCGGCGCCAGCTGGCAAAAACCCAGTCGGCAAAAACCCAGTCGGCAAAAACGCCGCCAAGAAGACCACAGCGAAGAAAGCGCAGCTGAAGTCAGTCGATAGCGCCCCGGCGACGACAGCTGCACCGCCTCCCGTCGTCGAGGACGAACCCGTCGTCAACGATGATGCGGCGCTGGCTGCTGAGCCCGATGTTGCCGATCCGGATGCCCCTGATGCTGAAGCAGCTGATCCTGAAGCAGTCGAAGACGTCGAGCTTGAGGATCTTGCTCTGGAGCAACTGGATGTTGATCTTGAGAGCGAAGAACTGACCGCTGATGTGGTGGTCGACCTGGAAAGTGAGGAGGTCGTCCTCACTGTTGGCAAGAAACGGTCACTCGACGACGTCGATGAGTCCTCGTTCGAGCCGGCTGAAGAGGCAAAGCTCGAGGAGGAGCTCACCGAGGATGAGGGCTTCACCCTGTCCGAGGCCGACGACGCCGACGAGCCTGAGCAGCAGGTCATGGCAGCTGGTGCCACTGCTGATCCAGTCAAGGACTATCTGAAGCAAATCGGCAAGGTCGCGCTGCTCAACGCCGAGCAAGAGGTCGAGCTGGCTAAGCGCATCGAAGCTGGACTGTTCGCCGACGAGAAGCTGAACGACGACCGGAACAAGATCAAAGCCTCCCAGCTTGACGACTTCGACTGGATCGCCGAAGACGGTCGGCGCGCCAAGAACCACCTTCTGGAGGCCAATCTCCGGCTCGTTGTTTCGCTGGCCAAGCGGTACACAGGCCGCGGCATGCTCTTCCTCGACCTCATCCAGGAGGGGAACCTCGGTCTCATCCGGGCGGTCGAGAAGTTCGACTACACCAAGGGCTACAAGTTCTCCACGTACGCAACGTGGTGGATTCGGCAGGCGATAACCCGGGCGATGGCCGACCAGGCGCGTACCATCCGCATCCCGGTGCACATGGTTGAGGTGATCAACAAGCTGGCCCGGGTACAGCGTCAGATGTTGCAGGACCTTGGCCGGGAACCGACGCCTGAGGAGCTGGCACGCGAGCTCGACATGACACCTGAGAAGGTCGTCGAGGTCCAAAAGTACGGGCGTGAGCCGATCTCGTTGCATACGCCGCTCGGTGAAGACGGTGACTCCGAGTTTGGCGATCTGATCGAGGATTCAGAGGCAGTCGTTCCGGCGGATGCAGTCAGCTTCACGCTGCTCCAAGAGCAACTGCACGACGTTTTGGACACTCTGAGCGAACGCGAGGCTGGTGTCGTCTCTATGCGCTTCGGTCTGACCGACGGTCAACCCAAGACCCTTGACGAGATTGGCAAGGTCTACGGGGTCACTCGAGAGAGGATCCGTCAGATCGAGTCCAAGACCATGAGCAAGCTCCGGCATCCATCACGGTCACAAGTACTGCGCGACTATCTCGACTAAGCCGTTCTAAAGTCCTTTACGACCGGCAGCACAATTTTCGAACCGCTAGTCGATGCGCTGTGACTCGTCGTGAATCTTGAGCGCTACTTGCTTGAGCTTGTCAGCGTGCTCCTTGCTGTGATGTGAGCAAAACAGAAGATCGAACCCGCTGGCCATAGTGACTCGGACATAGGCCTGCGCGCCACACCGGTCGCAGCGATCCGAGGCGCTCAAGGCGGGACCGTCGATGAGTGTGTTCACGGTGGGCCTCGCTTTCTGACGATCACGAATGATCTGGCAAAAGATCTTGTCTGTGCGAAGAGCGGGTACCGTACGGCCGGTGCTCGCCCCTGCATTTCCTCAACATCTCGCCTGCCACTGATTGTTCCGTCTCTGCGTCTCGGACCAATGACTGTTAGGTAACGAATCCTGTGAATCCTCAGCTAAAGGGGTTTCGTTGTCCGACACAGCCTCGGATTGGCCGCATTTGGCGCCGCTCCGACGCCCCGTGCGAGGTACTCTCAGCCCGTGCCAACTGCCAGCCCCACAACGGAAAGTCGCGACTATGAGGCGCGGCATCTGCTGGTTCTCGAGGGGCTTGAGGCGGTTCGCAAACGACCCGCGATGTATATCGGGTCAACCGACACCAGAGGGCTGATGCATTGCCTATGGGAGATCATCGACAACGCCGTAGACGAGGCACTCGGCGGTTACGGCAAGGAGATCTTCGTCACACTGCGCTCCGATGGCGGCATCTCCGTGCGAGATCAGGGCCGCGGGATCCCCGTGGACATTGAGCCGCGCACCGGTCTGTCCGGTGTCGAGGTGGTCTTTACCAAGCTGCATGCAGGCGGCAAGTTCGGCGCCGGCTCTTACAACGCCACGGGGGGACTGCACGGCGTCGGCTCCTCAGTTGTCAACGCTTTGTCGAGTCGGCTCGATGTGGAGGTAGACCGGAACTCGGCAACCTGGGCAATGTCATTCCGCCGGGGCATACCCGGCACCTTCGACGGGCCCGGACCGACCGCGAAGTTCACACCCGGAGGCGCCTTACGCAAGATTGGCCGAGTCCCCAAGGGCACGACTGGAACGAGGGTGACCTACTGGCCGGACCGACAGATCTTCCTGCGCGATGCTCAGCTGTCGCTGCGGGATCTTCAAGACCGTGCCAGGCAGACCAGCTTCTTGGTTCCTGGACTGGCGCTGCACATTAGTGATACCCGAAGCGACGATGTCGTCGAGGAGACCTATCTGCATCAGGGCGGCATTTCTGAGTTCTGTGAGTTTCTGGCTCCAGACCAACCGATCACCGATGTCATCCGGCTCCGCGGTACGGATCGCTTCAGCGAGACGGTTCCGATGTTGGACGACCACGGCCACATGGAGCCCGCAGACGTCGAGCGGGACCTCGACATCGACGTCGCTGTCCGCTGGGGGGACGGCTACGAGACACACACCCAGTCGTTCGTGAACATCATCGCGACGCCCAAAGGCGGCACCCACATCGCAGGCTTCGAGCGCGGGTTAACCAGGGCGTTCGGCGGAGCCCTACAGAACACCCGGCTGCTCAAGAACGGCGACGAAGTGCTGAAAGAGGACGTCCTGGAAGGCATGACGGCGGTCGTCACGGTACGGCTGGCCGAGCCGCAATTCGAAGGTCAGACCAAGGAGGTGCTCGGCACACCTGCAGTGTCGCGGCTGGTTGCCAAGGCAGTGGAGAGTGAACTGACGAAGTTTCTGGCTTCCACCAAGGCGGCGACCCGGTCCCAAGCTCGCACGGTCTTGGAGAAGGTCGTCGGTGCATCCCGGGCCCGGGTGGCAGCTCGGCAGCATCGGGAGGCGCAACGCCGGAAGAACGCGCTGGAGTCCTCCTCGCTGCCGGCCAAACTGGTCGATTGCCGTAGCAACGATGTAGACCGTTCTGAGCTGTTCATCGTGGAGGGGGATTCCGCGCTGGGTACGGCGAAACTTGCCAGGAATTCGGAATTTCAGGCGCTGCTACCGATCCGCGGCAAGATTCTCAACGTCCAGAAAGCGTCGATCGGGGACATGCTCAAGAACGCCGAATGTGCCTCGATCATCCAAGTTGTCGGAGCCGGCTCCGGCCGCAGTTTCGATCTTGATGCGGCCCGTTACGGCAAGATCATTTTCATGGCGGACGCCGATTCCGATGGTGCCCACATCCGCTGCCTGCTTGCGACCCTGTTCTTCCGGTACATGCGTCCGCTAGTGGAGGCTGGGAAAGTGTTTACGGCTGTGCCGCCGCTGCATCGATTCGAGCTGACCAATCCTCGTAAGGGCCAGGAGAAGTACATCTACACCTACTCCGACGCCGAGTACGCG
>JBKPEY010000147.1:0-10033 GCA_046744405.1 Actinomycetota bacterium | reverse complement strand
GAGATGGTCGTGCCTGCACTCCCGGGTGCGAGCAGTCGCGTCGTACACAGTGCCGACAACACCGAAACATTGCCCGGTGAAGTGGTCCGCAGTGACGGGGATCCACCGGTCGGAGATTTGGCGGTTGACGAGTCGTTTGATTCATCCGGGCAAGTCCTGGACCTGTTCCAAAGTCAATTTGGCCGGCGGTCAATTGACGGCCAGGGTGGGACGGTTTCAATCACGGTCCACTACGGGCGCGATTACGACAACGCGTTCTGGGACGGAACTCAACTGGTCTTTGGTGATGGCGACGGGCAGATCTTTGAGCGCTTCACCAAGCCGATGGATGTGATGGCACATGAATTCACCCATGGCGTCACGCAATTTACGATCGGATTGGCCTACCAAGATCAACCCGGTGCGCTGAACGAGAGCATCAGCGATGTCTTTGCCTCGATGGCCAAACAGCGGATACTCGGCCAAACCGCTGTTGAGGCTGACTGGCTAATCGCCGAAGGACTTTTTAAGCCGGGGATCAACGCCAGGGCGCTGCGCTCAATGAGGGAACCAGGAACGGCGTACGACGATCCTCAAATCGGCAAAGATCTGCAAGTCGGCTCGATGGCCGACTATGTGCATACCTCCGAAGACAGCGGCGGCGTTCACATCAACTCAGGAATTCCCAACCGCGCCTTCGCTCTGGCGGCCCTGGAAATCGGTGGAGCTAGCTGGGAGAAGCCCGGGCAGGTCTGGTACGACGCCTTGGTCAACGGCCAGTTGAGCTCGCAGGCCGGCTTTGAGGACTTTGCCCACGCAACCCTGAGCTCGGCCGGCCGGCTGTTTGGGAACGACCCGTCGATCGCGGAGAAGATCCGGGCGGCGTGGGTCGAAGTCGGTGTACTCGCTGGGCTGGTGCCGGCCGACGTCGAGGCGCCACCTCTGGATGCAGCAGCACTCCAGCCCTCGAACCCTCTTCCCAGCCCTCTGCCGATCCCAGACGGGACGACCACACCGAGCTCTCCCGGGAGAGAACTGCCTGCGACGGTTGCCGTACGCCGCACCGGCGGCTTCGCCGGCACCACCAAGGTGGGACAGTTGGACTTGAATTCCGATCCAGAAGCCTTGGAGGTACGGCATCTGTTGATGCGTGTTGGCCATCAGGAGATCATCTCGAACCGACCGAGTCCCGATCGGTTCGTCTATACCGTCGAATACGGTGACTGGCGATTCACCGTACCCGAGCAGGACCTGACTCCAGAGCTGCGCCGGCTCGTACAGGTTGTGCTGGACCGCGGACCCAGCTCCGGCGAAGGGGGCTAACCGTCACAGTTCATTCGGGGAAAGCGCGCGACCGCCCTTTTCCGCGCTCAGTAGGGGTGCTTGGGAACGGATTTTTTGCTGAGCCGGTCGTCCATCGGCTCTTGCACGCCGTTTCCCCGGAGACCCCTGTCTGGACATATGGGCGAGATCCGGAGGTAGTTGCTGAACTTCAGCGCCGAGGAGCTCGGGTGGCTGCGAGCCCGGCAGATCTCGCCGCGCGCAGCGAATATCTTCTTGTGCTGTTACAAAACCTCAACGATCTCGAGGCGCATCTCTGTGGTCCAAGCGGGTTGCTGGCTGGCGTGCACAGCCCCAAAATCCTTGTCGTTGGCGCAACCTCATCCCCAGATGATCTTCGCCAGCTAGCGGGTGATCTTGTCGAGAAAACGGCTGGACTCGTGCGAGTAGTCGATGCCCCGCTTAGCGGAACTCGAGCAGCGGCAGTCCGCGGTGAGCTCGCCATGGCCGTCGGTGCGACACCTGGGCTGTATCGAGATGCGTTACCCATCCTGGAGCTACTAGGGACTTGCGTCCGTGTTGGCGGTTTAGGCAGCGCACAGATTGCCAACGCCTGTGAGCAATACGTCATCGCCGCAACAACGATGGCGCTGAGCGAGGCGGCGGTGATCGCCGAACGGGCCGGTCTTGATCTTGCTCGAGTCCTGCCGAGTTGGGAGCTATCGCTCGCCGGCAGTCAGGTGCTCAAAGCAGCGGGCGGCAAATTGCTCAACCGTGACTTCGAACCTGATGTGCCCGCCGGGGCGGCGCTGGCACCGCTTGAAGTTGCGGCACAGCAGGCATGGCGAACGGGCACATCAGCACGGCTTTTGACGAACGTTCGAGAACTCATCCAGCTATTGGATCGAGCTGGCATGAGCGGTCAGGACCTTACGGCAACGTATCAATACCTCGCCGCGCAGCACCCCGAACGCCGCGGAGCTCAGGGTTAGCTGCGCGGCGCCGAGGCGCGTACATCTCGGGAAGGGGGCCCGCGGGGCGGCGGCAATCAGCTACCCGCCTCGCTGGCCCGGGGTCTGCGGTCAGGTGAGCTGCAGAATGACGATCACCAGGATGATGATGACCAGCACACCGATGATCGTGGCGATAATTCCCCGGTTCATGGAGAACCTCCTCTCGTGCTTTTCGACGTACCCGCGTACTGCGGAGGTAAACACACAACCATGTAATTAGCCGGGAGGCTTAGGTTTTGGAAGTTTCCTTCTTCGCAGGCGCGGTTGCGGTCACGGTTAGGTGACGTAGTTGAGGGTTGGCAAAGGCGACAGCTGCGACAACTAGCATCAACGCCCCTCCGATGAGGAACGGGAGCTGAGCGTTCGTCAAGCTGGTCACAAGTCCGGTAAGGGCGTATGTGATGGGAACAGCGGCCAGACTGGAGAAGGACAGTGCACCCATGACCCTGCCGATCTGGCCGACCGGCGCCAGCTGCAGCACAGCTGAGGTAACGAGCGTCCCGTAGAACCCGGCGCCCAGGCCGGATGTGAGACCGAGGAGTCCAGCAGCCGCGAACGCTGCAGACACCGGTAGGCCCAACGCCGGCAGCAAACCTAGGCCAACGACGCTAACTCCCATCGCCGTCAAACCAGAAAGCGCCAGTAAGCCGGTGTGGCGGATATTCCTGCGCCACAGCAGCAACCCGGCCGCCGCAGCCGCACCAAGACCGAAACCGCCAAGAACCCAGCCGATGGTGCGCACACCCCAACCGGTCTCATTGGCCAGTAGCGGGACCCCAGCCATCATCGGACCGCTGAATCCAAACTCGGTGACGAACACCACTACCAGCAACGTCGTCAGGGTCCGGTAGCTCCGGATCAAGCGGATTCCCGCCTTTAAGTCCGCCCACACCGACACCGCAGGTTGCTTCGAGGTTGCTCCCGCATCCGAGGAATCCTGACCTGAAGCCTCTTCTTCCGGAATTGCCATTCGGGTCATCGCCAGCAAGACGACCGAGGCCGCGAACAACCAGGCGTTCACCCAGAACGCGGCCGCAGCGCTCGCAACGACGAGCAGCCAGCTGCCCAAAGGCGCGCCGGCAAACTCGGCACCGCGCGCCACAATTGTTTTGGCAGCGACGACACGGGTGATCGAGTTTCGCGGAACGAGATATCGAGGCGCGGCATTTATGGCAGGAAGAAAAAACCCATCGACCAACCCGAAGAGTACGGCGAGAACACCGAGCAACCATGGGCTGACGCTCCCGCCAGTAACCACGATCGCGAAGATGATCATGATCAGGGTCCGGAGCACGTCTGAGGCGATGATGGTCGGCTTGGGTCCGATCCGGTCGACGAAGACTCCGCCGATCAACAGCAGAGCGGCCTGAGGAATCGCACCTGCCAAGAGAATCAAGCCGACATTTGCCGGTGTGGTCGTCTGCACAGCGACCCAGGCGAGCGTGACGAGGTAGATGTGGCTGCCGATCAGCGAAGTAGCCAAGCCGATCAGCCAGCGCAACACGTGAGGCACGCTCAACTCCCCTCAGCCGAGGGGCGATCAATCACGATCTCCGAGCCTCGAAACTGACTGAGGCCGGGTCCGGAGTTCTTCCGCTGGTGCTCAAGGCCATCTCAACATGATGGCGCATCCACGATTCCGGGCTCCGGGCGATTCCAGGCTCCGGGCGATTCCAGGCTGGGCGTACCCCATGCCGGAAGGGCGCCTACTCCTCCCACGGCAGTGGTTTGCCCTCGGCGACCGGGGCCACTGGGATGACAACTACTGGACGATGCTGACGGTGCGCCAGGTGGGCGGCGACGGAGCCGGTAAGGAACTGCTTCAATCCAGCCCGTACGCCCCCTCGGCGGCTGCCGACGATGACCAGCTCGACATCGAGGATGTCGGCTAGCCGGGTCAGCGCGTACGCGACGTCGCCTGCCAGTTCCCGAAAGGAGACGTCGATGGAGTCATCGGCGACCGCCGTGCGTATCTGTGCCACCAGTCCTTGATCGAAGTCGGTGTCCTTCAATTCGGGCAGCTCGGGATCGAGCGGCAGCGAAACCACCGAGCCATCCGGCCGCTCCTCGACGACGTAGCGTCCGGGGTCGACGTGGGCACAGACCAGGGATGCTCCGAAGACGCGCGCAAAGTGTGCAGCTTGACGCAGTACAGTGTCGGGCTGCCCATAGGTGACGCCCACCAGAATCCGGCGCTCTGCCTGATGTTCCGCCATCGCCTCACTTCCCGTGCTTCAGTCCAGACCCTAGCGCTGGGAGTATCAGCGAGCCAGGTATCAGCGCGTTGTGGAATTGGTGTCGGATGCGCCTCCTGCTTCCAGGGAGAGCAGAGCGGCCTTGGTCTGCAGCCCGCCAATGTAGCCGCCGAGTTTGCCGTCGCTGCGTAGCACTCGGTGGCACGGCACGATCACCGGCAGTGGGTTGGTGGCGCACGCAGTGCCGACAGCACGTACGGCCCGCGGATGACCGGTCGCTGCGGCAACCTGCGAATAGCTCTCGGTACGCCCATAGTTGATCATCCTCAGGTGGCTAAGCACCTCACGCCGGAATCCATGAGCCAGTCGAAAATCCAAGGGCAGCACGAATTCTCGGCGTTCACCCTCGAAGTACTCCGCCAGTTGCCGGGCCACTTGATCAAGCCGACGCGGCGCATAAAGGATACGTGGACTCACCCGCTCAGCCAATGTCTGCAAGACTTGATCATGATGCTCCAGCTGGTACGCCACGCGGACTACACCTTGATCGGTAGCTGCCAATAACAGGGTACCGACGGGCGAATCCACGGTCCGGTAGGCGACATCGAGCAGTTGATCGGCATCTGCGGCTGCCACCAGCTGATCATGAAGTCGAGTGATCGTCTCAGCTTCATCGTGACTGATCGAAGCAAACATAGGGTCGCTAGAGTTGATCATGAATAGGCTCCTTTTGTTTCGGTAGTTCCTACCGAGTTGCGGTGGCGCCGGCGGAGACTGCGAATGCCGTCGTGCGCAGCGCGCCGCGCCGCATCCGTCGAGCCGCCAATGATGGTTGCCACCTCCGCGTATGACAGCCCTGCGACATGGTGGTAGGCAACCGCCTGCCGCTGCTTCGCCGGAAGCGCACGCAGGGCCGACCACAGGTTGTCCTCGGGCGGCTCCCAGGGACTGGTTGCCGAGCTGGCTTCGGCGATCTCGGCAACCGGGGTCGGCCGGCGGCTCTGGGCGCGAAGCGCATCAATGGCCTTGTGGTGTGCGATAGTGACCAGCCATGCCTCGACATTCGCGCCGTCAGCGAGATGGGGATAGGCCCGCAAGGCGGCAAGAAATGTCTCTGACCAGGCATCCTCGGCGTCTGGTCGCGGCAACATGGCGCGACAGACGCGCAGCACCGTCGAACCATGCTGCGCCACGATCTCTTCAAACGGCCGTTTGATCCTCATCAACCTTCTAGACGACGGCACCGCGCAAAACGTGAGGTTCGTTGAGGTCGGGTGTCTTTTTCGCACCTGTGGTGCGAAACGTACCTACCTGAGGCCGCTGCAGGGGTCGTCTTCGCGACTGTGGTGGAAAACGTACCCGCCAGCCACCCCGTACGCCTTTATTCAACCAACTGGTTGACAACGCCTCAGCCGCTGGTTAATGTTGTATTCAACCAATTGGTTGAAAACAGACCAAGGAGGCGGGCATGAGCGAGGATCGACTATCCCAAGTCTTCGCAGCCTTGGCCGACCCTACGCGGCGCGACATCGTTGCTCGGCTCGCCGTCGGGGACGCCACGGTGAGCCAACTGGCGGCGCCGTACAACGTGTCGATTCAGGCGGTGTCCAAACACCTGAAGGTGCTCGAGGACGCCGGTCTGGTGAGCCGCAGCCACGATGCCCAGCGCCGACCCCGACACCTTGAAGCGGAGGTCTTCGACATGATGACCGCTTGGATCGAGCGTTACCGCAAGCAAGCCGAGGAGCGATATCGGCGGCTCGATGCCGTACTCGCCTCCATGGACGACAACAGCGAACCAAAGATCAATCAACCACCTATCAACGAAGGAGCAGCATCATGAGCACAAATGCCAAGCCGGAAGCCGCGACGCGCGAGACCACGATCGAGGCTGATCCCGACCTGCCGACCATCCGCATCATTCGCGACTTCGACGCCCCGCGCGAGAAGGTCTTTCGAGCGTGGATCGAACCGGAACTGGTCGCCCAGTGGCTCGGCCCGAAGAGCAGCGAGATAAGGATCGACGAGTGGAACGCTCACACCGGAGGTAATTATCGCTATGCCTCAGTCGCGAACGGCGAAGAGGTGGCTGCGTTCTACGGCTCCTTCCATGAGGTGCGACCGAGCGAGCGGCTGGTCCAGACCTTCACCTGGGAAGGCATGCCCGATGGCGTCAGCCTGGAGACCATGACGTTCGAGGACCTCGGCGATGGCCGGACCAGGACGATCGGTCTCTCGTTGGTAGATAACCTCCAAGCCCGCGACGCGATCATGGCAAGCGGTATGGATCACGGAGTCATCGAGGGCTACGAGAAACTGGACGCCTTACTCGCCCAGGGCTGATACTCATCTCCGACTTGTCAGCGTCTCAGAGGGCTATAACCCACTGAGACGCTGACAAGTTTGTTTGAGGCTGTCTGTTTCGTGATCGATGCTGTCGGCTAAGGAAGCTTTCTAGAGACAGGGAAAGGAATACGCCATGAGCATCACCACAGAAGAGCTCCGTGCTGCTTACTTGAGGTCTGGGAATGTGTACGCCGGCTCAGACAAGCTCGGCCGGATCGGCCAGATCTACCTCGATGATGAGACGTCTGAGCCGACCTGGGTCACGGTCAAGACTGGACTGTTCGGAACCTCAGAGTCATTCGTCCCGCTGAATTCAGCGCGGCTCGAGGGCGACGACATTCTCGTCGACTATGACAAGGACACCATTAAGAACGCCCCGCGGATCGATGCCGACGGTGATTTGACACCACGTGAGGAACTCGCGCTTTTCCGTTACTACAGCCGGCCGAGCGCCGCCGACACGACCGATTCGGATAACAAGATCGATCGCGATGATGATCGGCTGGATCGAGGCGATGACGTGCGTGATCGAGATGACCTGCGTGATCGAGACACCGCTCAAGATCACCAACGAGTAGTAGACGAGGTTGCCGACAGGCGTGAGAAGAACCGCTCAGAGCGTGGTCGTCTGCGCCGGTACGTCGTAACTGAGATCACCGAAGATCGCTAGCGAGCCAACAGCCGTACGTCGGTCGCCTGCCGGTTTGCCGAAAGGTCTGAGCGGGTACCGCCTCAGGTAATCAGCCCGAATACGCTTTGGGTTGCACTGAGGAGGCGCGATGACCCGTTCCATCGGAAGCTTGCTACTGCTGGGCGCCAGCGGTGACCTCTCCGGACGGTTGCTGTTGCCAGCTTTCGGACAGCTGCTCGATCGCGAAGAGCAGCGCCGAGATGTGGTGCTAATTGGTGCCGGCTCCGAAGACTGGGACGCCGACGCCTGGCGCGACCGGCTAAAGACCTCCTTCGATTCCGGCGATGTTTCCGACGAGACGCTGAAGAGCGTGCTGGACACGACCCACTACAAGCAGGTTGATGTGACCAGCGTCGAAGACCTGAAGGCGCTGATCGATTCTTGTCCGCCGGCACCGGCCATCTATTTTGCGCTGCCACCTTCGGTGACCGTTTCCGCGTGCAGCGCCCTGCAGCAGGTGTCGCTACCGGAGGGCACGACCCTGGTACTGGAAAAGCCGTTCGGCACCAACGAGGAAAGCGCGGCGAGCCTCAATCAGCTCCTTGCCGAGCTCGTGCCCGAACAGCAAGTACATCGCGTTGATCATTTCCTCGGACGCTCCACTGTGCTCAATCTCATCGGCGTGCGCTTTGCCAACCGGCTGTTCGAGCCGCTGTGGAGCAACGAACACATTGAGCGCGTGGACATTGTGTTCGACGAACAACTCACCCTCGAGAACCGAGCTCGCTACTACGACAAAGCCGGCGCACTGATGGACATGATCCAAAGCCACCTGCTCCAGGTGTTGGCGCTGGGGGCAATGGATCCGATAGCGACGATCAATGCAGTTGATCTGCGCGACGCGAAGGCCGAAGTGCTGCGGGCCTGCCGGCCCTGGAACGATGACCCGGTTGCGGCTGGTCGTCGGGCGCGGTACATCCAGGGGTCGATCGACGACAGGGACGTACCTGACTACATCGCAGAGCCGGGGGTTGATCCGTCGCGAAATACCGAGACGCTGGCAGAGCTCGTCGTCGAGGTCGACAACTGGCGGTGGGCCGGCGTGCCCTTCCGGTTACGGTCCGGTAAGGCACTTCGAGAACGTCGTAAAGAGGTCTTGATCACCTTCAAGCGGTTGCCGCATCTGCCGACGGGGCTCCGGGGCGAGCCGATTCCGGAACGATTGCGCCTAGCCATGGGCCCGGATCGGATGGCGCTGGAGATGAATGTGAATGGCCCAGACGATCCTTTGACGCTGGATCGGGTTGCACTCGACACCGACCTCAACCCGGGACGTTTGCCGGCCTACGGGGAAGTCCTGGCGGGTGTGTTGGACGGTGATCCGCTGCTGTCGGTGCGTGGAGATACGGCCGAGGAGTGCTGGCGCATTGTGGATCCGGTCCTTCAGGCGTGGCGGGACGGGAGAGTACCGATGGATGAGTACGCGGCCGGTTCTGACGGTCCCTCGAGTTGGAGCTGAACAGCACCTGTCGGCGCTCGCTAGTCTGACTTGTCGGTGGGAGAGGAGCCGCGAGTGGAGATCGGAATTGGTCTGCCCAATCCTGTGCCGAACACTGAGGGAAGCGTTCTCATCGAGTGGGCGAAGCGAGCCGAAACCGCGGGCTTCTCTGGATTGGTCACCATCGATCGGATCGCTTATCCCAGTTACGACTCGCTCACCACGCATGCCGCTGCCGCGGGCGCAACCGAGCGCATCAAACTAATGACCAACATCTTGTTGGCCCCTATCTATACGCCTGTGCTTCTGGCGAAGACGGCGGCCAGCATTGACCGAATCTCTGGCGGCCGCTTCACACTCGGTCTCGCAGCCGGCGGACGTGAAGATGATTACGAGGTAACAGGCCGGGACTTTCGTCACAGGGGCCGCGACTTCGACAACGCGCTCGAGGTAATGCACAAGACGTGGCGTAGCGAGCCGCTTGCTCAAAACTCCTCACCCGCAAGCCCTACGCCGACCCGAGACCAACGCGTTCCCATTCTGTTTGGTGGCACCAGCCAGAAGACGATCGAGCGGGTCGTCACCTGGGGTGCCGGCTGGACCGCAGGTGGTTCCCAACCGTCTCAGGCTGCGCCGTTCGCCGACCGGGTGCGAAGCGCCTGGTCGGTTGCCGGCCGTACTGGTGAGCCCCGGCTGGCGGCGCTCACCTACTTCTCGTTAGGTGACGACGCCGAAGAGGATTCGCGCCGCTACCTTTTGGACTATTACCGCTTCATTGGTGATTTTGCGACTCGTATTGCCGAGTCAGCCCATCGATCGGTCTCGGCGGTGCGTGACGTCGCCAAGGCCTTCGAGGATGCCGGCTTCAGCGAAATGTACTTTGATCCGACAGTCGCACGAGTCGACCAAGTCGACCGCCTGGCAGACGCCGTACTTTGAACGATCTCGGCCGCATCCTTGCCTAACCCGGGGAACATATGGACAAAGTGATCGCGGTAACTGGCTCAACCGGAAACCTGGGCGGCCGCCTCGCCCGTCGACTTGCCGATCTTGGGGTGAGGCAACGCCTCGTAGTACGCGACCCGGCCCG
>JBKPEY010000415.1:0-5707 GCA_046744405.1 Actinomycetota bacterium | reverse complement strand
CCGGTTGTCGGTTCCTCATCTGGTGTCAACCAAGATCTGCGGTGGGCTGTGCAGGTAGCTGATCGCGGGCGCGCGGCCGACCGTTGATGCCACGATCTCCAAAGCATCAGCCAGCGTTGAGGCAGCACGAAAACCGAGCCTGGCTGCGCTCTCCCGATCCGCGCCTACCCACACAATGTCGCTGCAGTGCCGTTGGGCTGTCGCGATTTGATACCACAGGTGCATCGGATGGACGCCGTGGAATGCCTGACTCGTCCGGTACAGGTGGGCGTACCACGAGTCGTTGGCGAACTTCTCCTCATAATCCGCCGCGATCTGCTGCGGGTCGGTTGTCACGGTCAGTACGTCGGCGAAGAAGTCGACATAGGACGGATGGTGCAGCGGGGAGAATTCCGCCCGCAGTGGGTGGTAGATGATCAAGGCGCCGCCGGGGCGTACGAACGGCGTGCCGGTATGAGAGCCGAAGGTTGCCGCAAGCCCGCTCCAGGCAGCAAGTATCGGGTTGATGACCGAGTCAACGCTGTACGGCGTCCGAGCACTTACCCCGAGAACACCGACGTCTGCAGGAGCGGGCACCTCAACGAGTTGCTGGGCAGTTACCTGTGCGGAGCTCACCTTTTGCACCGCGGCCGGCGCCCCAGCAGTCACCAAGGTGGTGTGGTAGTCAGCTTCAGTACGGCTGATCAGCCGTCGACGAGCGCGTTGCGGCGTCCAATCCAGCCCACGGCGTACGCCAAACCAGGCCGCCCGGTCCTTCAGGGTCCACTCCCACTCGCGCCCACCGAGAAACTCCAGTGGCGGGGCGAAGACATCATTATCCAAAACCGCATCGATCTCGAAGACCTGTACGGCGGCCGAAACCAAATCAGCGATCTCAGCCGCAGCGGCGTCGTCGGTTTGACCTTGGAGCCCGGAGAGCCCACGGATCGTCGCTGTCGAACCCAGGCCAGCCGCAATCTCAGCCGCACCACGGCGGCGCGGCGAATCGGCCAGATGTACAAAGATCAACAAGTCCGAGCCGGCGGCGCGAGCATTCAACCCGACCTCCCCAGCTGCCGTGCTGCCGATACTGGCCAGATTGTCTGCATCCTCGGCGTCGTGATTGGTCAGCAGACCATCGGCGTAAAAGGATCGGAAGACGCGCTCACCGACGACGTGCTGCAGTTCCTCCGCAGTCATCCGCCGGTTCAGCCCATTCGCGCTGACCAGCGCAACATCGTCGACTCCGGCTGCTGCCGCCCGGCTCAAGACGGCTTCGATCACTTTGCCGCGAATATCGGGCCGCCGCATTCTCGGCGTCGGTGTCCCGATGTCGTCGAAGGCGATCGTCAACCGCATCGATGGTTGCAGCATGGCTGATAGCGGCTCGGACTGCAGTGGGGCATCCAGTGCAGCGTTGATCGCCTCAGCAAGATCGGAAACCCTCGGCAGTGACTCGACGGGATAGATCACCCGCGTGCCAAGGGGGAACTTCTCAAGGCGGAAACGATCACCGTCGGGCACCAGCAATGGTGGAGTGCGATCATCGACCTCCAGGACGAAGCCGGGTCGGCCCATCTACCAATCTCCTTACCTCGGCAACGCCCAGCGCGGCGTAATCGGCTTGATCTTCCACTCCACCACCGACCACTGGTTTCGCGTGGCGGCCCGCATCAAAGCGATGTCGGGACTGACGGCAACGGCGTTCCCGACCGTCTCCAGCATCGGCAAATCGGAATGGGAATCCGCGTAGGCAAAACTACGATCCAGGTCAATCCCCTGTTGGGTCGCATAATGCTTCAGCCATGCGGCCCGCGACTCACCCACCACAGGTGGGCCGGTGAGGAATCCGGTGCAGCGTCCCTCCTCGTCAACTCCAAGATCGGCCGCGACGATGACGTCGAACAGTGGCTGTATCGGCCGGGTGAGTGGCCGCACTACTCCGGTGATCAAAATCGTGGTGTGGCCGGCGGCACGGTGCTCTCTAATCCTGCCGACGGCCTCTGGAGAAAGCCTGCTCAAGATCTGCGGAGCCATCGAAGTGTCGACGAAACGCTCTAGGGCAGCGAGATCGGCGCCACGATAGCGGCGATAGACCGCCCGCAAGAAAGTGCCTCGATCTCGTTGCTCGGCGCGCAAGTACGACGGAAGGCGCCGCATGACCTGTCCGACCTCGGCGAGCTGCTGGGTGCGCGACAATTCCGGCAGCCGAGCCCACAGATATTGCTCGATGACGTTGGTGGACATGATTGTGCCGTCCAGGTCGAAGATCGCTAGCGCCGCTGATCCGGAGGTGTTTTTGTCGAGGCCCTTCATCGTCGTCGGCCGGTTGCCGCGCTTGCTTCGGATCGCATCCATTCGGCGTACAGGTGCGGTGATCGAGGGACAGTGCACTTCTTGGATGTAGGTCTGCCAGTCGAAAACCGCGGTATCGAATGCGAACGCTGCTCGATCATCAGGATGCAGTGCCTGGGTGAGCGCAAACGTGTTGTCGTCGACGAAGTGCAGCTCCGACTGCGCGTACTCCTTGTAGAGAGTGTGATATCGCCGCAAGAAGTCCAGGCGTACGCGGGTCCGATCCAAGTCTTTGGCGATCTTGCGCGTGCGGTCCGAACGCGGCGCCTGGGCCAGCAGGCGCTCGGCCAACTTATGGGCGCGTTCTGAGGTAGAGAGCAGCCGCTCGATTGACGAGGCACCCGGAAACGTCCACTGCGGCAAGCGGGCCGCCCCACGTGGGCCACCCTCAAAGGGATGGGCCTGAAAATAGGCGCGGATGTAGCTATAGAGATCCTTGAAGCTCAGCGGATTTCGGGCGCCCGAATTGACGTGGTAGTACTCCGGTGTCCCAATCCCCGGTTGGGTGGCGCAAACCGCCAGGATGGCGTTCACCACATGATCACAAGGCACGATATCCACGACCGCCTCCGGTGTGGCCGGAAACTCGGGAAGCTCGCCTCGCCCGTACGCCAAGATCAGCGGCTCCGCCATCTTGAAGCCTTCGATCCAGCCGGGATAGGGATGCAGCCAGGACGACTCAACGATCGCCGGCCGAACAATCGATACCTGCACCCCACGGCCGACATCGGCAACCACCCGCTCGCCAAGGGCCTTGGTGAAGGTATACACATCGGTCCAGCCCAGCGAGCGAGCTCGTTCCGTGCCAGCCTTCACCAGCTCGGCCTCCACCCAATTCATGCGGCGGCGCTCGGTGTCGGCGGCTGTCGTCAGAAACCCTGCCTGCCGGTGCTCGCGCTCGGCCTCCTTGCGGAGCTTCGCAAGCTGGGCAGAGGTACGCGATTCCTCCTCGATCAGCTCCCGCATGGCGATGCCAGCGGAGGCCTCGGTCTCGTAGTCGATGTCGTGAATGTGCGGCGCCTCGGGAATGGCGCCGCGCCGCCGCCCGGCTGTATAAGCGGTGGAGATGTGCACGTAGTGCGGGACCCTGCGGCACTGGCCATGCTCATCGGTGACGGCCTCCAACATGCGCTCGATCAGCGCCTTGGTGCCAATCACGTTGGTGGCGAAGGCCTGGTCGATAGGCGGGTCGAAGGAGACGTCGCCGGCGCAGTGCACCACGATGTCAAGATCGGCTGGCAGGTGCGGGACGTCGGGGAGGTCGCCCTCAATGATCTCGACTCTGGTGTCGAGGAGCTCCGCCGCGCCCCCGGCGGACGTGCGAAGATCGTTAAAGATCGGTTTCTTGACCAGGGCGATCATCCGGTCTCGGGCACTGGCCGAGCCCTTGCGCCGAACGAGTACCGAAGGGCACGTATCGGGAAGTTCAGTCAGGATCTTCCACAGCAACTGCTCACCAATGAACCCCGTCACGCCGGTCATCACGATCTTCTTGCCGGCCAGCAGGTCCCGAAGCCGGCCATTGAGCCGATGCTCCATGGTGTGGTTGATCTCGGCTGGCAGTGCGTTCATGCGCGGTTGCTTTCCGCGGTACTGCTGAGCTGCGCGGTCACCAGCGCCTCTTCCAAGGTGAAGCGGCCGAGGTAGAGGGCGGTGCCGATGATCGCACCTTCTACCCCAAGATCGACCATCTCCCGAAGTGCCAAGATGTCTTCAAGGTTAGAGATCCCGCCACTCGCGATGACCGGCTTATCGGTCTCTTCACATACCTGGCGGAGCAGCTCCACGTTTGGCCCGCGCAACATACCGTCAGCCGAAACATCAGTCACGACGAAGCGCGCACAGCCTGCCCGGTCCAGCCGGTGCAATGTCTCGAACAGATCGCCACCGGTTCGGGTCCAACCACGCGCCGCCAGCTTCCTGCCTCGGACATCCAGGCCAATGGCGATGCGCTCACCGTAGCTATCGATGATCTCCTCACACCAGTCGGGAAGCTCCAGCGCCGCTGTGCCGATGTTCACCCGAGCGCATCCGGTCGCTAGCGCTCGCTCCAGGGACTCATCATCTCGGATACCGCCAGACAGCTCGACGTTCAGCCGCAGATGCGACGTGAGCTCGGCGATGATCTCGGCGTTATTGCCACGTCCGAAGGCAGCGTCCAGGTCAACCAGATGGATCCATTCGGCACCGGCGTCCTGCCAGCGTTGGGCTGCTGCACGTGGGTCGCCGAAGCGCTTCTCCGAGCCGGCACGGCCCTGGACCAGCTGCACCGCCTGACCACCGGCGATGTCAACCGCCGGCAGCAGAACAAGCCGGTCGGCGCGACCTGCGGCCTGTGAAGGACTTGCCGAATGCACGCCAAAGACCCTATCGCCACAGCTGCTCTACCCAATTGCACTATGACCGGCAGCCCGCTGGATTCGCCTCCTTCGTCGCTCGCGAACGTGGCTTAGCCTTCACACCCGAGCCGCAAGCTCCTCCAGTCGGCGAAGCGGGTGCCAGTCATAGTGCGTTAGGTCGGACGCTTGGACTTCGGCAACTTGGCAACGACCAAGTCGTACGAGGTATCGATCAACTCCTTGATCTCCTCGGGAGGGATGGTCCCGTTCAGCTGGAAGGTGTTCCAGCCATGCTTGCCGATGTATGCCATCTTGGACGCCGCGCCTTGATAGCGGTCCAGCAGCAGGTCGGCAGTCTCGCGGTCGCCGCACTTCAAACCGATTGCGGTCTCGTTCCCGAGAAAGGCGAAGATCTTGTCGCCAACCTTGGCGACGACATCACCTTCCCAAGGCTCGTCTTGCCATGCGCCCGGCTTGCTGAGGCAGTAGTCGAGCCAGCGTCTCCGGCTCATAATGTGCTGACCCAATTACGAATCAGCCGCGCGCCAGCGTTCCCGGACTTTTCCGGATGGAACTGGGTCGACCACAGCGGACCCTCCTCCACTGCCGCCACGAAACGGTCACCGCCATGCTCAGCCCAGGTGACCCGCCTTTCCGGATCCGCCAGCATAGTGCGTACGCCGTAGCTGTGCACGAAGTAGAAGTGTTCTGCTTCGACGCCGGCGAATAGCCGACTGCCGTCGGCAGCTTGGATTGTGTTCCACCCCATGTGTGGCAGCCGCTCGGCATGCAGTCGCTCCACCAGCCCTGGCCAGACGCCGCAGCCCTCGGCGCGTTCGCCATGCTCGATGCCCGCCTCGAAGAGCACCTGGTGGCCTACGCAGATGGCCAATGTCGGCCGACGGTCTGCCCTTCGCGCGGCGATGATCTCTGGCCCACCCACAGCAACCAAGCCCGCCATACAGGCCGCGAACGCGCCGACACCGGGGACAACCAGACCATCGGCGGTCTTCGCGAGCTCCGCATCGCCGGTG
>JBKPEY010000468.1:0-1292 GCA_046744405.1 Actinomycetota bacterium | reverse complement strand
TGACACTTCTTCGGTCTCTCCAGCCTCATCCTTCGCGACCGGATAGACCTCGGCCTCCTCGGCTCGTGAGTGCGCAATGAGCAGAGCGCACACCACGGGAAAGTTCAAACCCCTTGTTGCTGGCTCCTTCTGTAGCAGATCGAATAACCGCTCGACCTCGCGATGGTCACTCTTGATCAACTCGACAACATCGGCAGCAGCCACGTTCCCCCTCCTTGACTTTGGTTCCTCCACCCATTAGCCATCTCCACGGGGGTCGAAACCGCTCGCCAGGGCTCAGTCGGCCACCAGCAGCGCCTGCGGAGCAGCCGCTTTCAGGCGAGTAGTCAGCCACTTCTGCTGAGCCTCCGTCTGCTTGGCGCACTGGTCGACGGTTTCTATCAGCTCCAGGTCACGCGCCCCCTTGGCTGCCTGGCCAACCAATGTCCAAGCCATATCCAGATAACTGGCCAGCAGGTAAAGATCATGAAGATCGCGCAGCAATCCCAGTCCGCCGCTCCGAGTCTTGGAAAGCCCGTCGGCGTGCAGACGTTCGGGCTCACCGGAGGGATCTGAGCCGTACCGCTTGGTGAACGGCCGCAGCAGTTCCTCCTGATGATCGCATTGAGTCGCGAACTGCTCGCATATCCGCTTGACGTCAGCCTCCTCGGCGTGACCTTCGGCGACCTGCCGGTAGGACTTCGCCAATGTGGCGCATCCGGTCTCCAATAGACCCAGATATGAGGACAGATGCACGATCAATCGCCCCCGGGTTTGCCATTTGTTGGCGCAACGACGCGTGCCGCACCGGACTTGAAGAAGGGCTGCTTGGAGACCGGATCCCAGCTCGTCGGCGTCAGGTCATTCGCTGCTGTTTCTGGATCGCCATAGTGGAACGGGATGAAGACCGTGCCCTCTCGATTTCCGACGCATCGTGCCGCTACCTCAATCGCACCGCGCCGCGACTCTACGCGTACCAGATCGCCGTCCGTGACATCAAGATCAGCAGCATCCGATGGGGCAAGCTCAACCCAGGGCTCCGGTGCAGCGGCGTTCAACTCGGGCGCCCGGCCGGTCTTCGTTCGAGTGTGGAAGTGGTACACGGTCCGGCCAGTCATCAGCGACATCGGATACGTCTCGTCGGGGGGTTCCGGCGGCGGCGTCCACTCGGCTGCCTTGAGCCTGGCGCGACCGTCGAATCCCGCAGCAGCGTGCTCAATGGGCGTGACTGCGGCGCCGGTGGTCAGGTCATGACCATAGTTCTCGCACTGGTCTTGGTAGGTCATGAAGTCGTGATCGACATAGAGCCGCTC
>JBKPEY010000644.1:0-2459 GCA_046744405.1 Actinomycetota bacterium | reverse complement strand
GGCCGGGTCTGGATAGGGCGCGTCCTTGGCCTCTTGAATGGCCCCCTTGACGATCTCCCCCGCTCTAGCGTCCGCGGCGTCGATCTCGCCTTGGTCAACTCCGAGGCTGGTCAGCTTCTCGCGTGCCACCAGCAGCGGGTCACGCTGCATCCAGTGTTCGACCTCATCGGTCGGACGGTACTTCGCAGGATCGGATCGGCTGTGGCCGTAGTGGCGATAGGTCAGCGCCTCGATCACCGTCGGGCCGTCACCTGCCCGCGCCCGGCTGACTGCAGCCTCCATGGTGTCGTGGACCTTGATCACGTCGTTGCCGTCGATGATCTCCGCCGGCAGCCCGTACGCGCCGGCGCGGTCCGCTGCCGGATGCGCGACCGCGGTTACGGCCGAGATAGGGGTGTACTCCATGTACAGGTTGTTCTCACAGACAAATAGCACCGGAAGCTTCCAGACGGCTGCCATATTCAACGTCTCGTGAAAAGCGCCGATGTTGGTTGCGCCGTCGCCGAAGAAAGCGACCGCGACTTGCTCGGTACCCCGCAACTTTGCCGACCATGCTGCGCCAGCGGCAATGGGCAGATGCGAGCCGACGATCGCGTACGAGCCGAGCATGCCCCGGTCGGCTTTGGTGAGGTGCATCGAGCCGCCCTTGGCCTTGCACAGACCGGTGGCCTTGCTCATCAGCTCGGCTAGGCATTCTGCCGGGGTCGCGCCGCGAGCGATCACGTGGTGATGTCCGCGGTACGTCGCAAATACGTAGTCGTCTTCGCGCAAGGCGGCACTGGCACCGACTGCCACCGCCTCATGTCCGGCCGCGAGGTGCGTCGTGCCCTTGACCAATCCGGACATGAACAGGTCGTACGCCGCCTTCTCCGTCTGCCGGATGAGCGCCATCTGCTCGTACCACTCGAGCAACCGGCCGGCATCGACGGTGATCGAGGTGTCTTCCGAGACAGTCACTGCCCACCCCTGCCGGCCGTGGTGTTCAGATGAGACTGCGACTCTCGCAGCGTCGGAAGCTCACCGCTCACTGTCCAGTAGCGCTGTCCGGCGATCAGCAGCTCCTCGGCTGGAAACTTGGTGATCACTTCACAACCGTCGGCGGTGACAACAACCTCTTCCTCGATCCGAGCCGCCGACCAGCCGTCGGAAGCGGGCCAGTACGTCTCGAGCGCAAACACCATGCCTTCTTCGAGCACTTCAGGATGATCAAGAGAGACCAGCCGGCTGAAGATCGGCTTCTCCCAGATGGCCAGCCCGACACCGTGGCCGTACTGCAGCGCGAAGGCTGCCTCCTCGTTAGCGAATCCGAATTCCTCGGCTGTAGGCCAGAGCGAGACGATGTCGGCTGTGGTGGCACCTGGTTTGACCGCCGCGATTGCCATATCCATGTACTCCCGGCAGCGCACGTACGCGTCCCGCATTGCCGGTGAGGCGCTGCCCACCGCGAAACAGCGGTAGTAGCAGGTCCGATAGCCCAGGTGGCTGTGCAGGATGTCGAAGAAGGCCGGGTCACCTGGCCGGACTATCCGGTCGCTGTAGACGTGTGGATGCGGCGAACAGCGCTCACCTGAGATGGCGTTAACGCCCTCGACAAACTCGCTGCCGAGGTCGTAAAGCACCTTGCTAACCAGCCCGACGCACTCGTTCTCACGTACACCGGGACGCAGAAATGAATAGAGCTCGTTGTACGCGGCGTCGACCATCGAGCACGCTTGAGCCAGCAGCGCAATCTCGTCGACAGTCTTGATGCGACGCGCCTCCAAGAACACCTGCTGGCCATCGACGACGGTCAGTCCCTCCTCCTGGAGCGCGGCCAAGATCGGCAGCTCGATGACATCGACGCCAATTGGCTCGGTGGTCAGCCCGTGTTCGTGCATAACCGTAGCCACCTTGCGGGCGACCTCTTGGGCGATGCCGGCGTCCGGATGGAACGCGCCCCGCAGCGTGGATATCCCGGCCCGGGCGCCGGATCGGCCGGTACGCGCAGCCTCGGAGATCTCGCCGTCGCCTGGCGTACGGTCGTAATCGAGCCAAGGGTTGTAGAGCTGATGATGTTTGGCGGCCGACCCAAAGTCCCAGATCACCGGCTCGCCTCCGCGAGGCAGCAGCGCGAACCGGATGAGCTTGTCCATCGCCCACGTGCCAATGTGCGTGGCCGTCATATAGCGGATGTTGGAGAAGTCAAAGGTCAGCAACCCGCCAAGTTCTGAGGCGTCGAGGTGCTTCTTCAGGCGTTGGAGCCGGTCGGTGCGCAGTCGATTGACATCGACTCGCGCCTCCCAATCAACTGCATTCGGCCCGTACGTGCGGATCGCCATTGTCCACCCCGCGTCCTCGATGGTGTTCAATATAAGTTACGCCTTGTTTAGTGACGCTGACCAGGGCATCAGACCCGGCCTGGAGGAGGTCACATGGGTGACCCGAAGGTGCCACCAATCGGGCCCCGGATTCGCGAAGCG
>JBKPEY010000609.1:0-4630 GCA_046744405.1 Actinomycetota bacterium | reverse complement strand
TTTGTCATTGATGCCAATACCGTGCGTCGAATCGTCGCCGCGTCAGGGGTTACCGGCGACGACGTCGTGCTCGAGATCGGTCCCGGACTTGGTTCATTAACCCTTGGGCTGCTTCAGGCAACTCGCCGAGTAGTCGCGATTGAGATCGATGATCGGCTTGCAGCGCAGCTGCCTCGTACTGTGGCCACGCGGCTGCCGGAGTACGCGGACGCACTGACCGTGATCAACGCCGACGCGCTCCGAGTCGAGGTGTTACCCGAGCCACCGGCGGCAGTTGTCGCGAACCTCCCCTACAACGTCGCCGTGCCGGTGCTGCTTCACCTGCTGGCAACCTTTGAATCCTGGAAACGCGGCTTGGTGATGGTGCAGGCCGAAGTAGCCGACCGGCTGGCCGCCAGGCCGGGATCAAAAACCTACGGCATACCCTCGGTCAAGGTTGCTTGGTACGCCGTAACAAACCGGGTGGGCACGGTGTCACCGACCGTCTTTTGGCCGGTGCCGAATGTCGAGTCGGGTCTGGTGGCCATCGAACGTCGCGAATCGCCGCAGACTCAGGCGACACGCACCCAGGTATTCGCCGTCGTGGATGCCGCATTCGGGCAGCGGCGCAAGATGTTGCGCTCGGCACTGGCCGGATTGGCCGGCTCCTCCGCGGCTGCCAGCGCTGCCATCGACGCCGCGGGCCTGGATCCGCAGATGCGCGGCGAAATGCTGGACATATCCCAGTTCGCTCGCATCGCAGAGCAGCTCTTCGTGGGCTAGATAACCTCGCACTCATGGCCTCAGCGACCCCACCGACTCTGGCCGGCGTACGGGTGCGCGTGCCGGCCAAGATCAATCTCGCATTGAAAGTGGGCGCGCCGCGTGCCGATGGCTACCACCCGCTGGCCACTGTGTACCAAGCCGTTTCGCTTTACGACGAGGTGGAGGCCAGCTGGGCCGAAGCAGACGAATTCCAGGTGACGGTGAGTGGCGAGGGTGCCGATGAGGTACCGCGCGACGACTCCAATCTCGCCATTCGTGCCGCCCGGCTGCTCGCCCGTTCCTCTGGCGGTCGCGATTCATTGGGCGCACATTTGTTGATCAAGAAATCGATACCGGTGGCTGGTGGGCTGGCTGGCGGCTCGGCAAATGGAGCGGCCGCCCTGCTGGCTTGTGCGGTGCTGTGGGACTTAGACCTCAGCCAGGAGCGACTCAGCACGCTGGCCGGCGAACTTGGCAGCGACGTGCCTTTCGCCTTGCTGGGCGGTACGGCTGTGGGAAGCGGTCGTGGCGAGCAGGTAGCTCCGGCCCTGGCCCGGGGGACCTACCACTGGGTACTCGCGTTCGGCTACTACGGCCTCTCAACCGCCGCGGTCTACCGGCATTTTGATCAGCTCAACCCTGGCGCGGCGCCGCCAAGGATTCCTGCCGACCTGATGAGTGCATTACGCAGCGGCGATCCACGGCTGCTGGCCGCCGCACTTAGCAATGATCTACAGCCGGCCGCACTAGATCTGCAACCGCGACTGCGTACTGTGCTGCAGACCGGCCTGGAGTACGGTGCACTTGGCGCGCTGATCTCGGGGTCTGGTCCAACATGTGCATTCCTCGCCGAGAGTGAGTCGGCAGCTGTGAACCTTTCCGTCTCCTTGAGTGCCGAGGGTCTGTGCCGCGCCGTCCGGTGCGCAACCGGTCCGGTCATGGGAGCTCGCGTGATCAACTGAGGGGCCGCGCGAGCAGCCCTTAAGATCGGGAGAGTCTCAGCGATCGGCGCCGTAGTGGACGAGCAGCAGCCGCAGGCTGCGGGTCAATTGATCATGGTCGGCAATGTTTAGAGCGGACATGATCTGGCGCTCGGCTGCCATCAGCTCGGCCAACGCCGCATCCACCGCGTCCCTGCCAGCCCCGGTCAATTGAACTAGCACACCCCGCCGATCATTGGGGTGACTGTGCCTTGTCACCAGCCCTCGCTCGACGAGCCGGTCCACCCGATTCGTCATTGTTCCGGAGGTAACGAGGGTTTCTCGCAGCAGCTGGCCCGGTGATAGCCGGTAGGGGGCGCCAGCGCGGCGTAGTGCAGCCAGCACATCAAATTCCCAGGGCTCCAGGTCATGTGCGCTGAATGCGCTGGCGCGCAGCCGGTCCAGCCGGCGAGCGAGCCGGCTGATCCGCGACAAGACCTGCATCGGCGCAACATCGAGGTCGGGACGCTCGCGTCGCCAGGCCTCCACGATGGTGTCGACCTCATCCCGAGTCGGCTGGCCGGTCACAACCGGAGCCTAGACGTGAAGAGTCTTGACGTCGAGACTTAACGATCTGGTGAAGTCTGCGCCGACTGGAAGGGTGAAGTGGACGCTGCGCTACCTTGCCCCCATGGCCGAATTTGTTCTCGTCCCGGGCGCGTGGCTTGGATCCTGGGCGTGGGACGAGATCGTTCCCGCGCTGCGGGCCGCGGGCCATGGTGCCCACCCAGTGACGCTGTCGGGTCTGGCCGACAAGCAAGGAGTGCCGGCTGGTCAGCAGACCCACGTCCAGGACATCGTCAACGAGATCGAAGGCAACAATCTTCGTGACGTTGTCCTGGTCGGCCACAGCTACTCAGGCATCCCAGTGGGGCAAGCAGCCGAGCGAATCGGAGACCGGCTAAGCCATGCGGTCCTTGTCGACTCCAACGTTCCCATCGACGGCGAGTCTTTCGCCTCTCGCTGGTACGAGGGCGCGGCTGCGCTCGAGGCCTCGATCGCGGAAAACGGCGGCTTCTGGATGCCGTTGGACGCTGCCGACTATCAGGGCCAGGGCCTGACCGAGGACCAGATCAGGCGCATTGTCGATGGCTCAACGCCGCATCCAGGCGACACCCTGACGGAGCCGGCCGTTATGGAATGCTCGATCGGTGAATTCCCGGTGACCTACGTCAAATGCCTACTGGACGCGCCTGAACCGAGCGAGATCGTTGCCAAGCTCTTGACCAGTGAGCGATGGCGGCTGGTGACGATCGACACCGGCCACTGGCCGATGTTCTCCCAGCCGCACGACCTGGCGAGGATCCTCCTCGACACCCTCCGCGCCTAGGCGGATGCGGCGAGACCCTCTTCGGAGCTCTCATGCCGGCTGAGACCCACGTCGGTGCCTGGCATGGTTGATGCCAGAGCAATGATTCCGGCACAGAGCAACGCCGGCACGGCCATGGCGTGATGGATCCCGAGCTGGTTGACCAGAAATCCGACGAAAGCTGGGCCGATCAGGAATGCGGCATAGCCGAATGTGACGACGACGGCGAGCACTCGGCCGCCGCCGATGTGTCCCGCCACGGCGTACACCTGTGGCGCGATCATGCCTACCCCGAAGCCAACCAGCGCCCAGCCGACCATCAGCATCGGCAGACCGCTGACCAGCGTGACTGTCAGATAGCCAACGGCCGCAAACAATGCGCCGAAGCGCACGACGGCGCGCCGACCGAAGCGAGTTACCAGCCTGTCGCCCAACAATCGGATGATGACCATGAAGGCGCTGACCGTAATCAGGCCGAGCGCGCCGGTGGTCGGATCCACGCCCGCGACATCGGTGACATGCAGTGATGACCAGTCGGTGGCCGTGCCTTCCGAGAGACCGAAGGCCAGCGCCATAACGCCTAGGATCCAAGCGGCTTTGGGAATCCGAGTCTTCACTCCGTCGATCGTGTGGTGCACGACCGCAGCCTTGGGGGTGATCTTGAAGAGGATCCCTAGCACGACAATTCCCGCTACCGCGATCAAGATCGACAAGGGTGTGACGATCGCGCCGCCCCGCAATCCCAGCACGGTAGCGAGCAACAGTACAGCGCCGGCGCCGATGAAGGTGCCGATCGACCAGAAGGCGTGAAAGAAGCTCATGATCGGCCGTTGTCGCGCGGCCTCGACCTGGACACCCATCGCGTTCATGGCTACATCCATAGCCCCGTTACCAAGCCCAATGAGTACAGCGCCGATGATCGCAATTGCGAAGTTGGGCGCCAGTCCAATGGTGATCATCCCGGCGATGAGCAGCGGGACTGCGGCCAAGGTGATTTCACGCGCGCCGAGCGCGTCGGCCAGCCGACCGCCGACCTGCATCGCAAGAATGGCCGCGGCCCCAGCGCAGAAGAGCATGATCGCGATGTGCGTTGCGTCAATGCCGAGCTTGTCGCGGAGCGAGGGCAGCAAGCCGCCGTACCCTCCGATGACCGTGCCGTTGATGACGAACATCAATGTCACCGCGATGGCGGCGATCCGGGTTGAGAGCCGATTTGTGACAGCAAGGGAGGTAGTCATTCGACGTTTCTGTATCGATTTAGAAGATTGGTACTACTGTACGCAAGATGACTGCTGAAGGCAAAACGAGAAAGGGCGTCGGCTTTCTGGCGAAAGTGGTCGAGAAGGACACCACCCTCGTCAAGTCTTATGTCGTTGTTGACCGCTTAGTTGTAAGACTCGGTGAACGGGTATCTCGACCGGGGACCCAGAGTGGGCTAGAGCCGCTGGATGCACCCCCGTCGCGAGATGCGTACGCTTGGCTCTGGCCGATCGAAGGGTCGGTCACGTGGGACGAAGCAATCTTTATTCGAAACCGGCGGCTCGCAAACGAGCTCATGGGAGGATTGGCCGGGCCCACATTCCCCGGTTGGTCTGTC
>JBKPEY010000121.1:0-3898 GCA_046744405.1 Actinomycetota bacterium | reverse complement strand
TCCGATCTTGGTCCGACTCGGTGCCTGCCGCGGTGTGCCGCTGGTGACATTCACCCGGGACTGGCGTAGGCCCTCGTCGCTGCTGGCCCCGACCATTGCCTACCTGGCGGCCATGGCAACTGGCTTGCGCGAGGCCCACCGGTGGTCAGGGACGCAGATCGATCGCTATCTGTCGGCGCTGCCTGGGGTGCAGCGTTGAGAGAGGGCCGTCTCCAGCGACGACCGTGCGGTTCTCAATGCTCATGATTTTGTCGGCTTAGCCAGCCTGACTAACCTGCCGCGGTCAGGAGGGGCAGCTGACGCTAAAGAGCTGACCGCTGTAGCGCGTGACCCGCAGGCCGGATTTGTGCACCTGCTTTGCATAGTTAGAGCCGAAGACGTAAGTCTTGAGATCGGAAGGGACGCCGGGGCCGGCCGCCTTCTCCTGAGTTGACCAGATCCATAGTTCAGACGATGTGGCGCAATACTGCCGGATCTGACCGGCTCGGTCGCTTCGGTCGCGCGGGTTAGTGCCCATGGCTGCCCACACGTTGCGGCGGTTTTCCACGTCGTCGGGCAGGAGGCGATACCAGAACAAGTGCCGGGTTCCGTTGTCGAAGGTGAAGACGATCGAGTTGTCCGGCACGACGGTGAGTGCGAAGTCGACATCCTGCTGCGGATCAACCGAACTGCGATCGGCCCCGGCATAGCCATTCGCTAGTGCGACGACGGGCAGGGTGATCGCGATCAGCGCCGGCGCCCATCGCGCCCGACTTGACACAGCAGCTACGCAGCGATCGACCCCGACGACACCCCACAGGCCGAGCAGGAACCACACGGACAGCAGCAAAGTCTCCCAATCCCCGATGGCGTAACCCAGGACGAAGACCGCTGTACACACCGACCACAGCCCTGTGACGGCCGCGACCAGCGGTCGCTGGACGATCAGCACAAGCAGGCCAATGGCACACAGCACGAGCGCAAAGCCCAATTGCTCGACTGCATCGATCCACAGCTCTGGCAGGCGCTCGGAGATGATCGTATGGAGCGGCACCCCGAACATCCAGCCTGAATATCGGGCACCGGTGATCACCTCCCAAAAGGAGGTGAAGCCCGTGACGCGGGTATCCAGCAGGGGTGCGCCGGCGGCCGTACGCCAGAAGAGATAGCCGTAGGGCAACAGAGCCAAAGCGACGCCGAGAGGAAGCAGCCGGGCCAGCTCCTTCGGGTGAAATTGCCAGGCCGGCCGACGGACCGCAAGGTAGAGCAGCAGTCCTGGAATTAACAAGACCTGTGACGTGGCATGTGCAAACGAGAGAGCGAAGATCAGCAGTCCAGCACGCAGCCACAGCCGTCGCCCGCTCCGGTCGTACGCAATCAGGCAGGCCAGCACGAGCGCCACAAACAGGATGCTGAGGGTATAAACCTCGGCGACGAGCGCGAAATGCCACAGCAGCGGAATCAGGCCCAGCGCGATTGCTCCACCAGCCGCGAGGACCGGACGTACGCCAAGCATGGTCAAGATCGCCACCGCAACGAGACAGGCCAAGATAGCGAAGAACGCCGATAGCAAGTTCGCCCGGAACGCCACCGACCCCCACGGCATGATGCGAACGAAGGCGGCGTTGAGCATCGTATACAGCGGGTAGCCCGGAGGATGGGCGGTGCCAAGCACGAGGCCCAGGTAATCGAACTTCGTCGTGTCAACCGAGAAGTCGTTGCCGGTGCTGCGCTGCACGGTACGCCCATACACCGCTGAGAGCACCAGCAGAGGAGCGAGGTACGGCCAGGCGAGGAGGAGGAGCCGGGCCAACCGGGATCGGGCCGGCGCCTTTGGCCGCGCCTCCACCTGCTCGCCATGATCGGTAACCAGGCGATCACTGGGGATGAGCAGGCCGGTCATGAAGAGAGAATCCCCATCGGACAGTCGGGTCTAGCTCGGCGACGTTGCCGTGATCCCCCGTGCCGAGGAATTTAGCACCCAGCGGAAGCAAGATGGACACCAGATGTGTCGCGGCTTTCCTGCTCAGTGCGAATGGACCCTAGAGGGTCTGTCCGCCGTCAGCAACCAAGGCATGTCCGGTGACAAAGGACGCCGCGTCCGAGCACAGCCAGATGACAGCATCCGCGATCTCCTCAGGCTTGCCCATGCGTCCGATCGGTTCCTGGGCAATCACCCGGTCGCGCCCTTCAGGGGTGGCACCGGTGAAGCGCTCCATCATTTCGGTGTCGATGATCCCAGGACAAATAGCGTTGATCCGGATGTTGAAGGCCGCGTAATCCAGCGCGGCGTCCTTAGTCAGGCCCACCACGCCGTGCTTCGCGGCGGCATAAGCCGCGCCGCGTCCGAAGACCTTGATCCCAGCGCCAGAGGAGGTGTTGACGATCGCGCCACCACCACGCTCAAGCAGCAGCGGGATCTCATACTTCAGGCACAGGAACGCGCTGCGGAGGTTGACGGTGATGATTCGGTCCCATTCATCCTCGGTGATGTCCGCGGTCGGGCCGGGCTGCTGCTCGGCGCCGGCGTTATTGAACGCAATATCGAGGTGCCCGAACTCCTCGACCGTCTGGGCGAGCGCGGCCTGCACGTCCTCGCTGCGGGTCACGTCGCAGCGGACAGCGAACGCCTGGCCCCCGACCTCCTCGATCATCCTGGCAGTGTCCTGGTTGCCATTTTGATCAATATCGGCGACCGCAACCTTTGCGCCTTCCCGCGCGAACGCCAACGCGGTGGTGCGGCCGATACCGCTGGCCGCGCCGGTCACGAAGGCGACTCTGCCGGCCAGCCTTCCATAATCCTCGGATGCTGGCATGTGCTACTCCTTTTGTGTATCGGGCCGTGTAGCCGCCGTCTACCGGCAACGCGACACCGAGGACGAGGCTGGCACCGGGGCTGCAGAGCCACAGCACGGCAGCGGCGATTTCATCGGCGCGACCGAGCCGGCCGATGGGTTGGTTCGCAACCGCTTCCGAGGCGTCGAGTTGGTTGTTGGCGATCATGTCGGCGACCATCGGTGTCTCGATCGTTCCGGGGCAGACAGCGTTGATTCGGATCCCCCGCGGTGCATACTCCAGGGCAGCGCTTTTGGTGAGGCCGATGATGCCGTGCTTGGAGCCGTGGTAGGCGGCACGACCGGGGTTGCCCACTAGCCCGCCGAGGGATGAGCAGTTCACGATGGCACCGCTAGCTTGGTTACGCATCTGTCGCAGTTCGTGCTTCATGGATGCCCATACACCGCGGTAGTTGACGAGGTTCACCCGGTCGAACTGCTCGGCCTGTTCGTCGGCGGCGTCGGTAACCGGGACCATGATGCCGGCGTTGTTGAAAGCCATGTCGAGCCGGCCGAACGTGGCTGTGGTTTGGTCGATCATGGCCGCTACCTGATCTTCGGAGGAGACGTCGCAGGTGAGGCTGAGGACTTGGTGCCCAGCGGCGCTCATCTCCTCGGCGGCAGTGCCTACGGCGTCGGAGTTGATGTCGGCCAGAACGACGGCGGCGCCAGCTTGGGTGAAGGCCTGCGCGGTGGCCAAGCCCATGCCGGAGCTGGCGCCGGTCACCAGGGCGACTTGGCCGGTGAAGTCGTAGCGGGGGTTCATGTCCAGAACAGTACGGCCGCGCAGTCCTCAGCTGGAATGCCCTATCAATACACCTTTCACCAGGGGATCCGTCGGTGCTGGCGCTTCAGATGTGCTGGGAACTCCTAGGCCGGACACTTCAGAAGTGGCGGGCCTCCTGCCACTCAGTTGGTGACTGGTAGTCGACGGAGTGCTTCGCGGCCGAATCGACTTCTTCAGGCGTCAAGAGCACCACTGTCCGTACGCTCGCGCCCCCTGCCTCGCTGACTGCGATAGCAAAAGCGGCGGCACTCTCGTTGTTAGGAAAATCCGCGACGGCGAAGGCGTCATGGTCGCCGAA
>JBKPEY010000556.1:0-2786 GCA_046744405.1 Actinomycetota bacterium | reverse complement strand
TACGAGTGACAGCGTGTACCGCGACGCCGCGGAGGTTGCCGGCGTCGCGCTCGACTTCACCCGAATGGACACCAGCGCGAACCCGCAGACCATCTTGCTCGGCGTGCTTACAGATCGCTGCCGCACACCGCACGGCTCGTGCCGCTCCGTCGAAGAAGGCAAGGAAGCCGTCGCCCGTCGTGTGGACTTCCACGCCACGGAACCGGTCCAGCTGGATCCGCACTCCCTCGTTGTGCGTGGCCAGCAGCTCTTTCCAGGCCGCATCTCCCAGCCGAACGGCCACCTTCGTGGAGTCGACGATGTCGGTGACGAGCAAGGTCGCAACGAAGCGCTCGCCCGCCTCGGCCGGCTTGGCCCAGCCGTGCACACCGCCGTACTCGATCGTCACAAACGGTTCGTCGCCGATCACCCGCGCGTCGTGCCCAGGCGGGATCTCGAACGCCTCGCCGGCACGAAGAATCCGCCGCGCGCCAGTGTCGGTTTCGATCTCGACTTGGCCTTCGAGGACAACGCCTTGGTGATGGTGCTGGCAGCTGGGCGTCCCAGCCACCGGTTGCACATGTTCGGCCCAGCTCCATCCCGGTTCGTGCACGAGACGGGCGACGTGCGCCTCGCCGAGAAGGACAACCTGCACAGTCACCAGAGGCAGTCTCACAAGCTCATCGGGCTCGTCAAATCGCTTCGACTGGAGCCTCGTCATGTGTTCAGGCTACGGCCAGGTACCCCGATCCCGGACTATCGGCAGTCGCCTGGACCAAGCCGAATAGAAGCCCGGTGAGAGCTTCCTTGCGGCACTCGAGAAGCCTTGGCTTTA
This sequence comes from Actinomycetota bacterium, assembly GCA_046744405.1. Classification (GTDB taxonomy): domain Bacteria; phylum Actinomycetota; class Actinomycetes; order Propionibacteriales; family Propionibacteriaceae; genus Microlunatus. The sequence continues at coordinate 1,972 of JBKPEY010000556.1, read as the reverse complement.
GTCCGTGATCACTGCCCAGCCGTGTGAAGCTACGGCTAGGTCTGCAACTTCAGGCTCGGCTTCGAGCACAGCAGCACTGCTGGTGAGCGGGAACGGCTCATCTGCCAGGTTGAGGATCAGGGCCAACGACTGCTCGCCGTGCCGGGCGTGGGCGCGGATGACGATGCGTACCTTGTCCACTTGTTCGGTCTCGATCTTCGCGTCGACCAGCCAGGGGTTGCGGCGGCGCAGCCCGATCACGCGCCGATATACCCGCTCGACTTCGGGGTGCGAGTGGGTGAACAGCCACCGCTCCTTCGGCATCTCCGGCCGTACCGCGTCATCACCGCTGGGGCGATGTTCTTTGACTGCCTCCAGGCCGAACTCGTCACCGTAGTAGACGCACGGTATCCCCGGCAGGAAGCCGAGCAGCGCAATCGCGTGCGACCAGTGCCGCTGGTCGCTGATCTGGCTGGCTATCCGGGTCACGTCGTGATTACTGAGAAAAGTGAGCGGGATGAAGTGGTTCACAAACCTGGTGTGGCGGCCCAGCGTCCATTGCAGCTCATGGAAGTTGACGGTGTCGATGGACGACCAGATGGCCCACCACAGCTCGTACTGCGTTACCGAGTCCAGGCCAGAGGTCTTCACATAGTCGATGTAGTCGCCGTGAATCATCTCCCCGACAAACCAGGCGTCAGGAAACTCCTTTCTGACCGCCGGCAACACCGCAGACCAAAAGCTCGCCGGTACGGCGTAGGCGGCGTCCAGCCGCCAACCGTCGATGCCGCGGCGCAGCCAGTGCAGCATCACATTCCGCACATACTGCTGCACCACCGTGGAGCTGTGATTGAGGGTGATCAGATTCTCGTGACCCTCGAAGTAGTCGGCAGTGATGACACCGTTGGTGTCGTAGAGGCGGGACACCCACTCCTCGGCCTCCGATCCTGGTCCATCGGCCAGTGCCTTCGCGACCGGCGGAAAATCCCGGCCCACATGGTTGAAGACCCCGTCGAGTAGCAGCCGCACACCTCGATCTCGGCAGGCCGTGACCAAGGCGTCGAAGTCCGTGTCATCGCCCAATCGCGGATCGATCTGAAAGTAGTCCGCCGTGTCGTAGCCATGACTGCTGGAGGTGAAGATCGGGCCGAGCAACAGCCCATTGCCGCCCCAGGAAATCAGATGATCGAGCCAACCCTGCAATCTCGGCAGGCGGTTCACTTCGGCCTGAAAGGCGCTCAGCTGCTTCTCGGCTCCAACGAAGCCGAGGGGATAGACCTGCCACCAAATCACGTGGTCAACCCACGACACGCCGCAACCTCCTCTGTGCGGGACGGCACCGCGTCAGCTCCCGACTTATACCCTCTCAGGCGAAGATCAGCCGAGTTGAACAAGGACGCCCGTTCTGGCGCGGATGCTGCGAACGAGTGGTTGAAGCGCGAGCTGTGGCGATGAGCGGGCCCGACTTGCTGCGGGCATGTAGCCTCGCGGCATCCGCGATGGGAAACCGTCCGCGAGCCGATCGGTTCGTCGATGTCCACCGGCTGGGAAGTCGACGACCGAATCAGGAGCACTGCTATCTCCACTCTGGAGTTCTCGGGCGCGACCGCCCGGCTAGTAAATCAGCCATTCACCAACACGTTTACCGAGCTGGCCCAAGCCATCCGCCGGAAGGGGCTGCAGAGTCGCCGCCCAGGCTTCTATCTGATGATCTTCGCAGTTCTCGTGTGCTCGCTCTGGCCGGCAGTGCCACCGGGATGATCTTGCTCAAGGACTCGTGGCTGCAGCTGCTGTTGGCCGGCGCTCTCGGCGTAATCTTCACGCAATTTGCCTTCCTGGGGCATGAGGCATCCCACCGCCAGATTTTTCAGTCCGGTCAGGCGAACGACCGCGCCGGACAAGTGCTGGCCGCGTTGGTGGGCCTCAGCCATGGCTGGTGGATGAACAAGCACAGCCGGCACCATGCGAACCCGAACAAGATCGGCAAGGATCC
>JBKPEY010000471.1:0-9502 GCA_046744405.1 Actinomycetota bacterium | reverse complement strand
AGCTACACCGAGGGCGTCGTCGCTATGGCCAACGGCGGACCCGGCAGCAACGGTTCGCAGTTCTTCCTGGTGTGGGCCGATTCGACCAGCCTCGACAAAATACGGAACTTCACGATCTTCGGCGAGATGGACAAGGCTTCGCGGGACGTGGTGGCCTCGATGGCTGAAGAAGGCCAGGACGGGCGCAACCCGGATGGCACTGGCCGCCCGAACAACCCCTGTGAGATCACAGCGATCACCCGAGCCTGAAGGCCCTCGACCTGATGTCAGTCGTCGGGTATCGGAGGCTTGATCCGCCTCGGCCGCCGATTGAGTAGCGCCATGGCGATCAGCAAAATGCTGAGCCCGATGAAGCCGCCGATGAGATATGCAGCAAAGCCTTGGCCGCCGCTGGGATAGACGGCCGGCGATGATGTTGGCGTAGGTGCATGCAGCAGCACATCCAGTGGTACGAGCGCTAGAAGTCCTATTACCAAGTCAGTCATGGCCGGAACATCGCCCGCTACAGCCCGAGAAACCGTCGAGTCGTCGCGATGAACACCTCCGGCTGTTCACTGTGCACCCAGTGACCGGCACCTTTGATCTTGACGAGCTGAACTCGCGGGAAGAGCGCGCGCATCGCGGCAGAGTACTCCCGCCGGATATAGCCCGATCTCGCGCCAGCCAGCCAGAGCACCGGTCCTCTGTACGGCTCGACCCGTAGCTCCGGCCAGCCACCCATCTTGCCAAGGTTGTCGCCCAGCAATTCCAGATTCATCTGCCAGCGCCATCCGTTGCCGGGTGCGGAATGGTCCCGTCGCAGGTTTTGCAGCAGGAAGCTGCGGATGGCCGGGTCGTTTGCATACCCGGCAAGCTGAGCATCGGCGGCCCTGCGGTCAGTCAACGTTTTCAAGTCGACGGCCCGCATGCCTCGTATGAAGGTCGCGAATTCGCTGATCTCGCTACTGGGTACCGGTGAGACGTCGACAACACAGAGTCGCTCCACGAGCTCTGGCCTCAGCAATGCCAGGGTCATTGCGACCTTGCCGCCCATGGAGTGACCGATCACCGCCCACTGATCATCGCCACCTTTCGCGTGCAGCAGCTCTGCCACTTGGCTAGCCATCTCTGGGTAGGAGAAGTGATCCGTCCAAGGCGATTGGCCGTGGTTGGGCAGGTCCACCAACATCACCCGGGCAGCGTCGCTCAAGCCTTTGGCGATCGTGGTCCAGTTCTTACCCTGGCCGAAGAGGCCGTGCAGAAAGACCACGCGCGGTCCGGTGCTACCCAGATGGGTGCTGAAGAGCCCACGTTCCTGCGCACGGTTTGTCACGGCCGCCGCTGCCAGCAGCTGGTGTGCCAGTGCCGGCGCTCTTCGACCGGCGATGCCGAAAGTAGACCGGGCGTATCAGGCCAGGCGACGACATGCGGTGTGCCAGGGACGATCTCAGCATTGCAGCCAGGGCATCGGTATGCCTTTGTCGCCGCTGCACCGGAGACGCTGCGAACGATCCAGCGCCCGTCGCGCTTCACGGCAGATGTTGAGTGTCCCGAGCTGAGCGGTCGCGCAGGTCTGAGGTGTTTGCTCGGTCGTCGTGCCATCGGGCTCCCTGCAGAACATCCGGTCTGAAGCTGTTTGCGCGAGATTCAACCATAGGCCCGCTCTTGCTGTCTGGCGCATGGCTACGGGATCGAATGGGAACCTGGCGCCTTGCCCATATCTTTGTGTGCGTGCGGTTGGTTATTGCCCGTTGTCAAGTGGACTATGCAGGGCGGCTAACGGCCCACTTGCCGATGGCGAAGCGCCTGATCTTGATCAAATCCGACGGATCGGTGTCGATTCATGCCGATGACAGGGCGTACAAGCCACTGAATTGGATGAGCCCGCCTTGCTCGCTGGTGGAGCTGGATGCGCCCGGACTCGAGCATCAATCCGTGCCGGTCGGAGAACCGCTAACGGCACTGTGGGAAGTTCGCGGTCGCGATGGTGACACCTTGCAGATATGCCTGGCTGAGGTGTATCACGACTCCTCTCATGAACTCGGCGTCGATCCAGGCCTGCAGAAGGACGGCGTGGAAGCGCATCTCCAGGCGCTTCTCGCTGAACATCCTGAAGCGCTGGCGCCCGGTCTTTCCCTCATACGTCGAGAACACCCGACGCCGATCGGCCCGGTCGACCTGCTCTGCAGGGATGCAGCCGGAGCGTACGTAGCGGTGGAGATCAAGCGTCGCGGAGAGATCGACGGCGTCGAACAGCTCAGCCGGTATCTAGATCTGATGCGCCGCGACACATTGCTGGGGACCGTTCATGGCATCTTCGCTGCGCAGTTGATCAAGCCGCAGGCACGGGTGCTCGCCCGTGATCGTGGCATCAGCTGTGTGACGGTTGATTACGACCTGCTGCGCGGCCTCGACACCGTTGACGATCGCTTGTTCTAACCGAAGGCGATGTGGCCTACGCGGGCGGGCTAGGCCGCGCTGGGCTTGGGCGCTTGTTCGTAGTCTTGATCGCCGGGCGGTTGTTCGCTCGTGCCCTGACTTGCAGTCTCCGGCTGACTTTGTTCTCCGGACTCCACAGCAGCGTTGCCTAGTGTCGGATCGCTTTCCATCTCGACACTGTCGGGCGAAAACGCGCCGATATCGGCAAATTCTGAGTCGGGCACCTCAGGCACGTCAGGCAGGTTCTCGGCCGTCTCAACTGCAAGCGCGCTCAAGGACGTGAGCTGGTTGAGCATGGCGTGCTTTCGACGATTGAGCAGATCCTGCTCGTCGCGCATCTGCCGACGTCGCATGGCGAGTTCCTGCCGCGCCCGGTTGTCGATGGCCGCTGCCTGATGTCGCGCCCGGTCAATGATCTTTTCAGCGTCGGCGCTCGCATCGAGCTTGATCCGTTCTGCCTCAGCGAGGGTGTCCGCGCGCAGCTTGGCGGCATGCTCGGTTTCCTGGCTGAGGTGTTCGGCTGCTGCCTGTTGCAACTGAGTAGCTTTGGCCAGCATTGCCTGAATGGCCTGGTTCGCCGATTCTTGCGCCTGCTTCAGCTCAGCTAATACTCGCTCGCGTTGGTCGGCTACTTGTTGACGTACGGCAGCACTATCGCGTTCAGCACTAGCCAGGAGCTGCTGCGACTCAAAAGTGGCAGCCTTCTGCCTGCCGGTGGCGGCCGCTTCGGCCTCAGCCTGTACCGCATCTGCTTGCAAATGTGCCGCCGACAGCACCTGCTCGACCTCAGCCTTGGTTCGCTCCCGCAATTCGGCTGCATCTCGCTCGCTTTGCTCTCGCAAGCTGTCCAGCTCGACGAGTTGAGCGTCGCGCATCTGCGCGAGCTCGGCGGCCGAGTTCTGGCGTAGCTGATTGACCTCCGCATGCGCCTGCGCACTGAGCCGATCCGCCTCTTGAACGGCCTGCCGGGTGATATCAGTTGCCTGCTCTTCAGCAATCTGAAGGAGCTCTTGCACCCTGCCTCCTAGGCCGGAGAAGTCGGCATGAGTGGCTCGAGCGTTGGCCTCCTCGAACGCCTGGTGAAGCTCGCGATTGTTGGCCCTCAGCGTGTCGTATTGCTGCAGCAGGTGAGCGATTTGAGCATGGGTCGCTTGCACAAAATGATCAACGGCTTCCCGGTCATATCCTTTGCGCGCCAGGGGAAAGCGGCCGTCGTTGGAACGCTGGTCAACTCGTGGGGGCATATTCACGCCGGCTCCTTAAACGCCAAAGTGCCGTTACCCCGAGTCATCTCAGGGTAACGGCACCCGAAGCTTTAGAGCCAGGCGGTCGGCCATAATGATCATGGCAGCAGCCGCCAAATGGAGGCTACTTCGTTTTGGCTCCTTCGCTGGACAGATCCGATGGCGCTACCAGCACGGTGGCGTCACCATCGATCTCAGGTTCCTCGTCTGCGCCAGACTTCCCACCGTTCCGGCCCGAATCGGCCTTGCCACCGGCAGAGCCCTCTTCGTTCGGTCCGGCAGGCGGCAGCATGTCAGGGCGCATCACTGTGCGATCTCCAGCCTCGCCCCCCTCGAGGTCGTTGGGGTCGTCCAGATCTGGAAATGCGCTGGCCGTTTGCTCAGCGAGTGCGGACAGGCTGGCCAGCTGACTCAGTACGGCCTGCTTGCGCTGGTGAAGTAACTCGGTCTCTCGGCGCAGCTGCTGCTTTCGCCACGCGAATTCCTGCTGAGTCCGCTCATTGATGGCAGCAGCCTGCTTCTTGGCGGTGGCGATCCTGGCCTCAGCCTCCTGGGCGGCCCCGCCCTTGGTCTGCTCGGCTTCGGCAAGCGCCTCGGCACGAATCCGGGCCGCTTCCGCCAGGTCGGCCTCGAGGCGCTCGGCGGACTCACTGTGGTACTTGGTTGCCTCGGCAAGGAGTGCCCCGGTCTTCTGCTGCGCTTCGTCGTGGGTCGCCTTGAGCTGCGAAACCGCCTGCTCGCGCTCAGCCGCCAGTTTGGACCGCGCTTCTGCCGCTTCGCGCTCAACGGTTCGGCGCAGGTTCTCGGTGTCGAGGTAGGCGTTCTGTCGGGTCGCCTGCGCCTCATGATCGGCCTCTCGGCGAATCGACTCGGCTTGCCGGCGTGCAGCGGCAATCAGGGAGTCAGCCTCGGCCTTGGCCTTCTCGACCTGGGACTCGACCTCTTCGCGCAATTTGGCGCGTAATTGATCAATCTGTGCAGCGCCGCCGGTCTTGATCGCATCACCTTCGCGGGCCGCGCTATTGCGCAGCCCATCAGCCTCACGCCGGGCCTGCTCCTTGACCTTCTCGGCCTCGACGGTGGCATTCTGCACGAGCTCGCGGGCTTGTTCCTGAGCCAGCCGGAGGATGTCATTGGCGCGCCCGCCAAGGTTGGCGTAGTCGATTTCTCTGTCGCCCCCATCGCCAGCTGAGGCAAGTTCGTCCTGAAGCACGGATACCTGTTGCTCGAGCTGGGAAGCATGTCTACGGGACTTGACGACACTCTCCTCAAGTGTCCGAACGTAGTCGTCAACCGCCGTTCGGTCATAGCCCCGCAGTGCTGTTGGAAAGTTCCCGACTGCGCTTGCTGTGTCGTCGAACAGGCCAAGCCCCGTGTTGTCTGATGCGTTCACCGCAAGAAGCCCTCTCCCGAAATAGATTGTGACGCCGAGTCTGTGCCCGCGTGAGTGACGGCCCCCCGCCCAATCAATGGGCGCTCAGCCGCTGTGCGGATCCGCCCCCGCAGAATCTGCATTGGTGTGCTCGACCAACTCGAGCAGAACGCCGCCAGTGTCCTTGGGGTGGACAAAGTTGATCTGCGAGCCGCGGGTACCGGCTCTTGGTGCATCATAAAGCACCCGTACACCGCACTGACGCAGTATCGAGGATGCGGACCGGACATCTGAAACAGCGTAAGCCACGTGGTGCAGACCGGCTCCGCGTCTCACCAGAAAGCGATTGAGCACTGACTCATCCGCCAAGGGCATCAAGAGCTGAAGCTGGTTTTCCGCCTTATCGCTGCCAGACAGCATGACCTCGGCCACTTGTTGGTCAAGATTTTCCTCACGGTGCACCACCTGCAGCCCAAGGACGTCGCAGTAAAAACCGACCGCTGCGTCCACGTCCGAAACCGCGATCCCGACATGATCAAGACCGAGCAGACCGGGCAGTACAGCTCCCAGCTCGGATGGCCTTTTGGTCATGGACATTAGAGTGCCAGACTGTTGTCTGACCACGTACCCGACGTGATCGTCAGCGGCCAGCGGCGACTGGAGGCGGACTGATGAGATCAGTGATTGTTGGCGTGGCGCGTACGCCGACTGCTCATCACCACCATGGCAGCTGTACCGTTCCCGCGAACGAGACCTCGAGCTAAAGGCGGTCCCCGTTTCACAAGATCAGGCATCTGCCGACCGTGGCGATGTGCGTGAGGTCCTTGCTGCGGTCCGGTCAGGCAATCCGCGTGCCCTCGGCCGGCTGATCAGTTGGATCGAGAATGCTTCACCGGCGTTACCGATGATCATGAAGGAACTTGCGCCGGATACTGGACGCGCGCATATCGTCGGGCTGACCGGCGCGCCTGGGGTCGGCAAGTCGACGACCGTGACCTCGCTCATCCGAGCGCTTCGTGCGCGCGGTGAACGGGTGGGGGTTTTGGCAGTCGACCCCAGTTCGCCGTTTTCCGGCGGAGCACTGTTGGGCGATCGGGTCCGTATGCAGGAACACGCGCTCGACCGAGACGTCTACATCCGGTCGATGGCGACCAGAGGGCATCTTGGCGGGCTCGCCGTCGCAACTCCGCAAGCGCTACGCGCCTTCGACGCTGCAAACTTCGACACCGTTATCGTCGAAACCGTCGGCGTAGGCCAGTCAGAGCTCGAGGTGGCCGAAACCGCGGACACGATCTTGGTCTTGTTGGCTCCGGGTATGGGAGACGGGATCCAGACCGCCAAAGCCGGCATCTTGGAGATTGGTGACATCTTCGTAGTCAACAAGAGTGATCGAGAAGGTGCACAGGCGCTGGTACGCGAGCTGCGGACGATGATCGCGCTTGCAAACCGAGAGCCGCATGACTGGAAACCGCCGATCGTGATGACCGTGGCGTACGAGCATCGCGGTATCGATGATCTCTTGACCGCGGTCGATCGGTTTCGGGCATTCCAGGTGGAGTCTGGACGTGCCGAGGTACGACGCACTGCTCGAGCTCGACGCGAAGTCGAGAGCATCGCACTGGCGAGGCTGCGCGCGGAGTTTCGAATCAACGGCGAGGCGCCCCTCGATGATCTTGCAGCGGCGGTGAGCCGAGGCGAGCTTGATCCGTATGCGGCGGCCGACAAAGCGGTCGCCGGACTTTAAGCCAGAGCCCACGAAACTAAGCGGCGTGCCTGCTGCCGATATGACGGCCAATCGGGTACAAAAGAGAGTGTCGAGGGGTCTGTCTGTACATGCGGCAGGCTGTTCGAATAGTCTGCGGTGAAGACCGGAAGGGTGAGTAGTCCGACATGACGTGGCTCAAGCGGTTCATCGTCTTCTTGGTCGTGGGCTTTTTCCTCTTTTATTTGATCGCGCAGCCTGAGGCCGCGGCGAATGCTGTGCGTGCCGTCTTCGGAGCTCTTGCCCGGGTATTTCGCTCGATTATCGTTTTCTTCCAGTCCCTGGCTGGGTAGCCGTGGGGTTGGTGGCCTGGCTCGATCCGCACGTCGACCAATACATTTTGACGACAGCCGGTGAGCAGAAAGTCGTGGAGGTAAAAAAGCACTGGGCTGCAAGCGCCTGGCCGGCGGTACGGCTTGCCGTCGGCGTCGTGATTTTCATGAGTGCCTTCGCATTCCAGGGGGCGATCTACTGGCTCTTGTTCGTGCTCGGCCTCGTGGTTGGCCTGCAGGCGCTTTATCGAATCCTCGAGGAATACCGCGATCGCTTCATCATCACCAACCAGCGAGTGTTTCGGGTCAACGGGGTCTTCTCCACGGCGCGCGCCAGCGTGCCACTGCTGAGAATCTTGGATATCACCGTCAACAAGCCACTCGTTGGCCGCTGGCTGAATTATGGGCATTTCATCTTTGAGTCGGCCGCTCAAGTTCAAGGCCTGAACAAGATCACGTTCGTTCGGGATATTGACCAGCGTGAAGATGTGCTGCGCATGGTGATGGCTGGGGACTTTCCCCAGCAGGTTGCCACACCGGCGGAGGATGACGGGACATGATGGCCACCAAAACCAACGCGATGGAACGACATCGGCTGCCATTCGACCCCATCGAAGAAGCGGCTAAGCAGTGGGCTACTCAGTGGGGTGAAATGCCCCGGATGCGGGCTGTGACATCTCTTATGCGGGTTCACCAGCTGCTCATTACCGAGCTGGATGAGTTACTCCGCCCACTGGGGTTGACCTTCGCTCGTTATGAGGTCCTGGTTTTACTCTCGTTTTCGCGGCGCGGCGCACTGCCTTTGGGCAAGATCGGTGAGCGGCTCCAGGTACATGCCACGTCAGTGACACCGCTGGTGAAGCGTTTGGAAGCTGCCGACTTGATTCGGCGCACACCGCATCCGGAGGACGGTCGCGCAGTGCTTGCCTCTATTACGCCCAAGGGGCGCGACGTCATGGAAAAGGCGACCCAGGCAATAGTCAAAGCCCGGTTCGGAATGAGCGCGCTGAGTGAAGAGGAGTGTGATCAGCTCACCTGGTTACTCACTATGCCGCGTGAGGCCGCCGGAGATTTCTAAGCAGGTTTGCCTTGCTCGCTCCGCTCGCGAGGATCCCGCTTTTGAGCCTGCTGCCTTCGGCATACGTCGCTGCTCGGCCGCATTACTAGGGCGCCCTACTATTTTATTTAAGACTGGAGGTTCGATGACCGCAGAGCGCGCTACCGGCAAGGAGCGTTGGGCCGCTGCTTTTGCCGAGGCCGAGGCGAACGGTCAGGTTCGCGACGCGGACTTCACCACAATCTCTGGTCTCGAAGTTGATCCGGTCTACGGACCAGGCGACCAGGCAGCCGACGAACGGATGGAGCGCATCGGCTGGCCCGGGCAGTTTCCCTTCACGCGAGGTCTTTATCCGACCGGTTATCGCGGGCGTCCTTGGACCATTCGTCAGTTCGCCGGCTTCGGCAACGCCCAGCAGACCAACGAGCGTTACAAGATGATCTTGGCTGCTGGCGGCGGTGGGCTCAGTGTCGCTTTCGACATGCCGACCTTGATGGGACGCGACTCTGACGACACTCGCAGCCTGGGTGAGGTCGGTCACTGCGGCGTAGCGATCGACTCAGCCGCCGACATGGATCAGCTGTTCGATGGAATTGATCTTGGCTTGGTCACTACGTCGATGACTATCTCTGGTCCAGCCGTGCCGATCTTCTGCATGTACCTGGTGGCCGCCGAGCGCCAAGGCGTCGATCTCAGCACCCTCAACGGCACCTTGCAGACCGACATCTTCAAGGAGTACATCGCCCAGAAGGAGTGGCTGTTTCCACCGATTCCGCACCTCCGCTTGATCGGCGACATGATGGAGTACTGCAGCAACAACATCCCCTCGTACAAGCCGCTCAGCGTCTCCGGTTACCACATCCGAGAGGCCGGATCCACCGCCGCTCAAGAGCTCGCATTCACCCTCGCCGATGGCTTCGGCTACGTCGAACTTGGGCTGTCTCGGGGTCTGGATATTGACCTGTTTGCCCCCGGGTTGAGCTTCTTCTTCGATGCCCACATCGACTTCTTTGAAGAGATTGCCAAATTCCGGGCCGCACGCCGCATTTGGGCCCGTTGGATGCGAGACCGGTACGGCGCGACCACGACGAAGGCGCAGTCACTGCGGTTCCACACCCAAACGGCTGGCGTTTCGCTCACCGCGCAGCAGCCGCACAACAACGTAGTCCGTACCGCCGTCGAGGCGCTTGCCGCGGTGCTCGGGGGAACCAATTCTCTTCATACCAACGCCTTGGATGAAACGCTGGCGCTGCCAACTGAAGAGTCTGCCGAGATCGCTTTGCGAACTCAGCAAGTGCTAGCCGAGGAGACGGGCGTGATCAACGTCGCAGATCCGCTCGGTGGTTCCTGGTATGTCGAGGCATTGACGGACAAGAT
>JBKPEY010000091.1:0-2019 GCA_046744405.1 Actinomycetota bacterium | reverse complement strand
GCGCCCGGCTTCATCGCGTCCAGCCTGGGACGAGTGAGGCCGTACCCGATGGTGTACTCCCGCGGCGTGGGAAAGTACCCGCCGGACATTCGCTCACGTTGCACGCGGAGCATCATCACAATGTCCGCATACGGCAGCACTTGATCAAGGTCGGTGCAGACCAGCACCGGCCAGCTGTCGATACCCGACGGCAGCAGCGTCGGTGGTGCGACCAAGGTAACTTGCGCTCCCAGCGTCGTCAGCAGCAACACATTGCTCCGCGCCACTCGAGAGTGAGTGATGTCGCCAACGATGGCCACCGTTTTGCCGTCGAAGCTCACCTGGTCCGGCACCGTGCGCCGGAAATGCCGACGGATCGTAAAGGCATCCAGCAACGCTTGAGTGGGATGCTCATGGGTCCCATCACCGGCGTTGAGCACATGAGCGTCGATCCAGCGAGAGGCCTGCCACGGCGCACCCGAGGCGTGATGTCGGATAACCAAGGCGTCCACACCCATTGCTGCAACGGTGAGCACCGTGTCACGAAGCGATTCGCCCTTCGACACCGAGGAACCTTTAGCGCTGATGTTGATCACATCGGCTGACAGCCACTTCCCGGCGATCTCGAAAGAGGATCGGGTCCGAGTGGAGTCCTCGAAGAACAGATTGACCACAGTACGGCCCCGGAGGGCAGGCAACTTCTTGACCGGGCGTCCCTGCACGAGCGACATCTCTTCTGCCAGATCCAAAATCTCGGTGGTCTGATCTTGATCAAGATCAGCTGCAGACAACAGATGGCGCATCAAGCCTCCTCACCGACGCTCAGCATCGGCTCGATGCTGACCTGATCCACCCCGTCGATCTCGGCCAGCCGTACCCTGACGTGTTCGCCGGTCCGCGTCGGCACATAACTGCCAATGTGATCAGCTCTAATCGGCAACTCACGATGGCCCCGATCCACCAGCACAGCTAGACGAACCACGCGCGGTCGTCCGAGATCACCAAGGGCGTCCAGCGCGGCCCGCACCGTACGTCCGGAGTAGAGCACGTCATCGACCAGCACTACCGTGCTGCCTTCTACCTCGACCGGTAGGTCGGTGTGCCCGACGGCACGGGTTGGATGCTGTCGCAGGTCGTCGCGATACATCGTCACGTCAAGTGCGCCAACCGGAACGCGGACGCCTTCCACGTCGTCCATCACGGTCGCGAGCCGATGCGCCAACGGCACTCCCCGGGTGGGGATCCCCATCAGCACCAGGCCCTGGGTACCTCGATTCGCTTCCAGGATTTGATGAGCTATCCGCGCACAAGCTCGGGCAATCTGTTCGGCATCCATGACCACTCGGGAGGCCTCAGAACCGAACTCGGTGCCGGGCCCGCGATCGTCGCGCTGGGCTTGTGGCGCGCCGGTACCTGACAACAATCCTCCTTGTCGAGTGCGCCCTGGGCGCTCTCGACCTCAATTTGGGCGGCTCGCAACCTCCCGCAACCACGTTGGGACGATAACGTAGGGCCGTGAACGAACTCGTGAGCATGCTAGTGCCTCTGGAAACGTTCTCGGGGTGGCCACAGGTACCAAATCCCACGCCCCTGCAGTCCCTCACCTTGCTCATCGGTATTCCTCTCTTGATCGCCTTAATCGTGATCGCAATGATCGAGATCGGCGCCAGGGCCCGCGCTAAGCGGGGCGACATCGCCGAGGTCAGCGACCCGCTCTGGGTCGGAGCTCGCGAGTCAGCTCAGGTGGAAGCAGTCAGCGACAGCCCGGAGGGTGCTCAGGCGACAGCCAAACCGTCGGTTCCAGATGAGACCGCCGAGGGCGACGGGACCGGTGGACGGGTGGCTAGTGGCGAGGCGACGGTCGCCGATCAGCAAGTTGAGGGCGACGACACCGGCGAGCACGTGGGTGGCGCCGGTGCCCGCTGGTGATTCGTTCACCCCTAGCCAGCGTGAGTGGCTCGAGCGTGCCGTCCGGAATGCCGAGGCGGCCTCTGGTCTGACGTTCTCACTCTTCGTCGGCGTCTCGGAGGAGGACTCTCG
>JBKPEY010000072.1:0-1032 GCA_046744405.1 Actinomycetota bacterium | reverse complement strand
CAGTCAACTCGTTGTGATCTTGAAGGACTCAGCTCTGGGATTTCTGATCTTGTATCCGGAACTGGTCCGCAGTGGGCAAACCCTGGCCTCACTCGAGGGGAACCTCATCCCAACGTTCATTGTGATCGCCGCGATCTTCATTCTCATCAACTATCTGCTGACGCGGCTCGCGCACTACCTGGAGCGGCGGCTGCAGGCCCGTAAACGTGGTCCAAAGATCCCTGCAGCGCAGCCGTTGGTTAGCCCAGAGATGGCAGCCGGCGGTGCACTGACAGCACCCGGTCAGGCCTAACGAGCGGTCTCGGTTGCCCTCGACTCGCGTACCACGGTCACCTTGATCTGGCCCGGGTAGGTCAGCTCTTCCTCGATCTGTTTGGCAATGTCACGAGCTAGCACCTGCGCTTCGATGTCATCGACGACATCCGGAGCCACCATGACCCGAATCTCGCGACCAGCTTGCATTGCGAAGACCTTGTCGACACCTTCTCGTGCACCGGCTATCTCTTCGAGGCGCTCCAGTCGCTGCACGTAGGCCTCGATGCTCTCGCGGCGAGCGCCGGGCCGGCTACCACTGATTGCGTCGGCAGCCTGTACCAAGACAGCCTCCACGGTGCGTACCTCGACCTCATTGTGATGTGCCTCGATGGCGTGCACGACATCTCCATGTTCGCCGTACTTGCGAGCCAAATCGGCCCCGACGATCGCGTGCGAGCCTTCGACCTCGTGCGTCAGTGCCTTGCCGATGTCGTGCAGAAACGCCGCACGCTTGCAGTGGGCGACATCCAGGCCAAGTTCAGCCGCCATCAGTGCGGCAATGTGCGCGCTCTCGACCAGGTGTTTGAGCACGTTCTGCCCGTACGAGGTCCGGTAACGCAGTGTCCCCAGCACCGGGACGAGCGCTGGATGCAAGTCCGAGATTCCGACCTCGGCCATCGCATCCTCGGCCGCGCGCAAACACTGCGCTTGAATCTGACTTTTACTCCGCTCATGCACCTCCTCGATGCGAGCGGGATGGATTCGGCCATCGGCGAC
>JBKPEY010000436.1:0-6743 GCA_046744405.1 Actinomycetota bacterium | reverse complement strand
CGTAAGCGCGCCAGTAGGGGATGAGGGAGCTGTCCGGGGAACAGCGAACCGAACGTGAGGGCTATCAAGACGTCTTTGCCGAGCCTGAGCCCGATTCGGGCAAGGGCTGGCTCTGGCACGGATTCGCGGCACTGGGTGTCTCTGCCCTTGGCCTCGCCGTTGCCGCGGCCGTGGGCCTGACCACCAACTCAGAAACAGCGCGTGATTTGTCCGCTGTCCCAAACACGTCCCGGACAGTTGCGACTGCGCCGGCATACAAGGTCGGCAAGGACCCGGTCAGTAAGGATCCTGCTCTTGCTGCTTTCGGCCATCGCGACAATACATCGACCGATCGTTCGACCAGAAGTGCCGCCGTTCGCGACGCACTCGTTGAGGAGCAGGCCGCGCAGCGAGACGAACTCTTAGCCAAGACCGCCGACCAGATCACCCAGGCGGCCCAATCAGCCAGCGGCGACGCGCGACAGAAGAAACTGCTCGAGACGAATCGGGCGACCCGGAAAGCGGCTGCCCAGATTGCAGCCGAGAACCTTCGGCGTGCGATCGCCGCTCGGGTGGCGGCAGCGAACAAGCGTCGTGCCGCCGAGAGCCAGCAAAGCAATTCTGATTCGGCTTCATCCAAGTCGAAACAAGGCGGCAACAGCACAGATGGATCTGGCACGACGAGCGGCGGGACTAGTGACCGGAGCAATGGTTCCAGCAGCAGCGGATCCGCGGACGGTGGCGTTGCGCCGGTGCCTGGAGCGGTCATCGGTGCCCACTTCGGCGAGTACGGCAGTTGGTCGCGCTATCACACGGGTCTGGACTTTCGCGCCGGCTCTGGCACACCAATTCGGGCGGTCAAGGCTGGAACCGTGCTGTACGCCGGCAACTCTGGGAATTGGGCCGGCAACCATGTCGCTATCAAGCACGCCGACGGCATGACGACCATGTCGTCACATATGTCCTCAATGGCGGTCAGTGCGGGTCAGACGGTTCGCGCCGGGCAGGTCATCGGGTACGTCGGTCAGACTGGGCGCGCCTTTGGTGCCCACTTGCACTTCGAGCTGTATCCAGCTGGTGTCAAGTACGGCGACGTCTATAAGGCGATCAATCCCCAGTCCTGGCTCGCTGCGAATGGCGTGACCACACACTAGCTTCTTCGGGGCCCTCGGGCCGTGCGGACACGAAGCCGCCTGATTCCGGAGCTCGACGCCATTTATGTCCTCGCTATAGGGGATGTTCACCACATTCGCAAAAAGACACGCCGCAAGTTGACGAGATCGACTTGCACCTCGTTACAGATCCGTTATTGTCTTCGACAGCGTCCACCGTTTATTACAGAACGCGGGCCTCCAGCAGCAGACGATCACCGACATCTATGCCGTGCGGGGGCAGGACCGGGGAACCTGTCGTCGTACGAGGAGATTCGGGGTGTCTAGCTCGTCGTCGTATCATGCGCGCGCGCGGCGCGCCTTGATCGAAGAGATCAAAGAGGACAAGAAGAGTTGGCTGCGGCATGGGGTGGCCGCTCTAGCCGTTTCGGTTCTTGGCCTTGGTGTGGCCGGATCCGTCGTCCTCACTGGCGCGGCCCAACACACCACGTCGACTGCAACGGTGGCGACGACCGATCTGGCCAAGCAGACTAGCCGAAACGCCGACCGGCCCCCTCTCGACCCGGCAAAGGTCAAAAGCCTCGCTGATCAGCGAGCCGAGTTGCTGGGCAAAATCGATTCCCAGGTCGCCCAGGCCTCCATGGATAAGTCAGCAAAAGCACGCGAAAAGGCCCTCGAATCAGTCTCCAATGCGACCCGGAAGCAAGCGGTGCTCCTCGCGCGCGGCAAGAGCGCGCCGAGCAATCGACTTCCATCGGCTCAATCGGATACCGGCAGCAGGGGCTGCCTGCCGATTACGGGCGGCTACAGCATTGCTGCCCGCTTCGGCCAGGTGGGTCCGTGGTCTCGCTACCACACCGGCTTGGACTTCTCGTCTCCGTTCGGAACCCCGCTACATGCTCCTGCGGCAGGTGTGGTGACCAACGCTGGGATCGGACCTGCTAGCGGCTGGGCCGGCAACTACGTCGCGATCAAGTACCCCGACGGCACACATACTCTGATGGCTCATATGTCGACTATTTCGGTCAGCGTCGGCCAGACCGTATCGGCCTGCCAGCTTGTCGGTGCAATCGGGATGACCGGCAGAACCTTCGGACCGCACGTCCACCTCGAGGTCTATCCGGCCGGCGTCACACCAGGCGATATCTATCGGGCGGTCAACCCAGTCCCCTGGCTCAACGCCCACGGCCTCAAGCCGTAAGAAGGCTCAAACTCGCTACAGCTTCTCCAATGGCGCATAGCGCAGCGCGAGCCGCTTCAGCCCCGAAGACCCGAAGTCCACATCGGCCATCGCCTTGTCCCCCTCGCCGGAGGTCGCGATGACCTTGCCCATCCCGAAAGCGGTATGCACCACCTGGTCTCCTGCAACCAGGGATGGCACCTCTCGTACTCGGGGTTTGGCGCCGTACCCAACTCGATTCCGCCATTCCTGATTCGCCGCGGTCGCGGATGTGTTCCGCCAGCTCGTTACCGCTGACTCGGTCCGCTGCCAGTCGATCAGCTGGCTTGGCACCTCGTTGAGGAACCGGCTGGGCGGGTTGTGCTGCGGTGAACCCCAGGCTGAGCGGGCAATAGCCCGAGAGATGTAGAGCCGTTTGCGGGCGCGGGTAATGCCCACATACGCGAGCCGCCGTTCTTCGGCGAGCTCAGCCCCGCTGCGCTCATCAATTGCTCGCTGATGAGGGAACACGCCGTCCTCGCAGCCGGTGAGGAACACCGTGTCGAACTCCAAGCCCTTCGCGGTATGCAATGTCATCAAGGTGACGACACCAGCGTGTGCCTTGTCCGGCTCGTCCGGAATCTGGTCGGAGTCGGCGACGAGCGCTACGCGCTCCAGGAAGGCACCCAATGAGGCGTCTGGTTCCGCAGCGCCCGCCGCGAGGTCTGCCTCCGGATCAAGCGCGGCCGCCAGGTCGTCTTCCGGGTCGGTCGTCACATCCGACCCGCCAAGCGACTCTTGGTCCTCGATCTCGTCCTCCGGCACGCTGAGTGTCGCCACTCCGCTGACGAACTCACGTGCGACGGTGATCAACTCCTTGAGGTTTTCCAGCCGCGTCTCATCTTGCGGATCGGTCGAGTCATGCAACTCCGCGAGATAGCCGGACTTGTTCAACACGCTGGTCAAGATCGCATCGGCAGGCATCTCAGCGGCCGCCATGGCCTCGTGTTCATCCAGAAACCTCGCAAACGCGTGCAACTGGTTCACCGAACGTGAGGCGAGGCCAGCAATCTCATCCACCCGGCGCAACGCGTCCCCGAAACTAATGCCCTCCCGAGCCGCCAGGTCGGCTACCGCAGCCTCCGCCCGGTCACCAATCCCCCGCTTTGGAACGTTCAGGATGCGACGCAGAGAAACATCGTCGGTCCGATTGGCTATGGCCCTCAGGTAGGCGATCGCATCACGTACCTCGCGCCGCTCATAGAACCGGACGCCCCCGACCACCTTGTACGGCATACCAGCTCGAATGAACGCTTCCTCGAAGGCTCGAGACTGTGCGTTGGTCCGGTAGAACACCGCAGCGTCGCCATAGCGATGCCCTTCGGCGTCATGAAGCCGGCGAATCTCAGACGCCACGAATTGCGCCTCATCGTGCTCGCTGTCAGCGACATAACCAACGAGCTGGTCACCGTCTCCAGCATCAGACCACAGATTCTTCGGCTTCCTGTTCTCATTACGCGTGATGACGGCATTGGCGGCGTTCAAGATCGTCTGTGTTGACCGGTAATTTTGCTCGAGCAAGATCACCTTTGCGCCCGGAAAGTCGTACTCGAAGTCATTGATGTTCCGGATTGTCGCGCCGCGGAAGGCATAGATCGACTGATCGGAATCACCAACCACCATGAGCTCGGGTGGGTCGATGGCAACAACATTGGGATCGGGGTTTCGATCAGCAGCACAGAGCTCCCGAATCAGCACGTACTGAGCGTGGTCAGTGTCTTGATACTCATCGACTAGCACATGCCGGAAGCGCCGCCGATACTGCTCGCGAAGATCCGGAAATGCCTGCAGTAGATGCACTGTAGTCATGATCAAATCGTCGAAATCCAGCGCATTCGCTGCGATCAGGCGGCGCTGGTATTCCCGGTACGCCTCGGCGTACATCTCTTGCTGCGGTGTATGCGCTCGGGAAGGTGCCGACTCGTAATCGATGAGTTCGTTCTTGCACTGGGACACCCAGTTCATGATCGCCCGTACCGGAATCCGTTTCGGATCCAGATCAAGATCGTGAGCCACCAGCTGCATCAGCCGCTTGGAATCAGCATCGTCGTAGATGGAGAACGTCCGCGACATGTTGAACCGGCCGATTTCGGATCGCAGGATGCGAACGCAGGCGGAGTGGAAGGTGGAGATCCACATCAACTTGGCCCGGTTCCCGATTAGGTCCAGAACTCGGCCGCGCATCTCAGCAGCTGCCTTGTTGGTGAAAGTAATAGCGAGAATCGAGCCAGGGTGGGCCTTGCGCTGGCTCACCAGATAGCAGATCCGGCGAGTCAGCACGCGGGTCTTGCCAGAACCAGCGCCAGCCACCACGAGCACCGGACCACCTTCATGCAGCACCGCCTCACGCTGCGGAGGGTTCAATCCCTCGAGCAGCCGCTCGGTAGTCAATACCGCCGCACGAGCCGCCGCACGGGGGGCAGCATCGGGGCCGGCCGGCGTGGCCTCTGTGGTACTCGTCATCGCTCAAACCACCTTAGTGGCGAGCCACGACATGCATCGGCACGGAGCTGCCATGCCCCCAGCGTAAGTTTGGGGTTATGCGGGTGCTGCCGATCTCGCTTTGGACGTTAATCAAGCGCATCGTGCAGGCCATGCTCGCGCTTCAGGGCGCGACGCTGATGGCCCTATTCATCGTCGACCATCGGCGCAAGAAGCTGCGCAAGCCGGCTGCATTCCCGCGACTGCCGCCTCGCTCTGTAACTGTCGGCGGTTCAGAGGTCACCGTCTATACCTACGGTGAAGATCTTTACCGCGACATGCTGAACGCCATCAGCCAAGCCAAGTCACGGATCTTCTTCGAGAGCTTCATCTGGAAGAGCGACACCGTTGGACAGTCGTTCAAAGACGCGCTGATCGATGCGGCCAACCGTGGAGTGAAGGTCTATGTGGTCTTCGATGAGTTCGCCAACCTGGTCGTCCCGCGCTCATTTTTCATCTTTCCCAAGAACATCGCAGTACGCCGACACCCGCTGATCGTGTCCGGGTTCCGATTCCCGCGCAACACCGGCCGCGATCACCGCAAGCTGCTCGTTGTCGACGACGTCGTCGCGTTCCTTGGCGGCTACAACATCGGCAGTTTGTACGCGACAGACTGGCGTGATACCCATGCCCGACTCACCGGTGACATCGTCTGGGACGTTCAGAACGCATTCATCGACTTCTGGAATCTATGGGTCGGGCGGAGGCGCGCAGGCCTGCCAGACTTCGGCAGCGCCAGCTGGCAGCCCGACATCCGGATTCATCGGAACATTCCACGCAACATGGTCTATCCGATTCGCGGCATGTACCTGGACGCCATTGACCGCGCGTCCCACCACATCTACCTGACACACGCCTACTTCATCCCCGACACAGACATCTTGTCTGCGCTGGTCCGGGCTGCACGACGCGGTGTGGACGTTCGGATCATCATTCCTGCAGAGTCCAACCACATCGTGGCCGACTGGTTGTCCCGCGGCTTCTACAGCCACTTGCTCCGCAGTGGCGTACATCTGCTGCTTTATCAAGGGGCGATGGTGCACGCGAAGACCGCCACGATCGACGGACAGTGGTCGACGATCGGCACCGCCAACATCGATCGGGTGAGCCTTCTTGGGAACTACGAAATCAACATGGAGGCCTTCAACCACGATGTGGCAAGGCAGATGGAAGAGATCTTTGCGATCGACTCCACCAACACCGTTGAGCTGACACTTCAGGACTGGGAGCGGCGGCATGCCATGGTCAAGTTTTCCGAGACCGTCCTAACGCCGCTCCGCCCATTGCTCTAGCCCAATCCGCGCAGCGGCACAGCAACCAACGCTCCCGTACAGTGTGCGGATGACCGAGACGGAACCTCTCCGGGTCGCCATCGCATGTCAGGGCGGCGGGAGTCACACCGCCTTTACCGGGGGAGTGCTCAAGCGGTTGCTCGGGGCCGAGGAACTGGCCGAGGTCGAGATCGTCGGCTTGAGCGGCACCTCGGGTGGAGCGGTGTGCGCCTTGCTCGCCTGGTCGGCGCTACTCGACGGCGACCCAGCCGCGGCCGGCGGCCGGCTGGAGGGGTTCTGGGCCGACAACTCGGCCAGCACGCCCATAGAGCAGCTGGTCAATGCCTGGGTGGTGTGGGCGGCGAAATTGGAAAATTTGGTCGTCCTGCCAGCCGTCAGCCCTTATCACACCCCGACCTCAGTGCAGGCGCTTCGGGAGTTCCGGGCGATGCTCGAGCGGCAGGTCGACTTCGACCGGTTGGCTGCCAAGGCTGGCCAGGCCGGTGCCTCGGGGCCGATGCTTGTGCTCGGGGCTGTAGACGTCCTCTCTGGGAGCTTCCGGGCGTTCAACAGCCGCCACGAGCCGATCACCGTGGAAATGATCTTGGCCTCGGCGGCCATTCCGAACCTGTTCCGCGCGGTTCCGGTCGGCGGCGGCACCTATTGGGATGGCTTGTTCTC
>JBKPEY010000365.1:0-2703 GCA_046744405.1 Actinomycetota bacterium | reverse complement strand
TGGTGCCGTCCGCGAACTGGCCCGTCGACCCAGCAACCAGCGACGCCGTCCGCGACGCCGCACGCGCTATCTCAAGAGAACTCGGCGCGATGTCCTGGCCGCCAGCCCGCAGCTAAGCCGAGTGCAACTCAACCCGCCACGGAGCTGCACTCCGCTTAAACCCACCTCGCCGAGGCCGTGTGCACCTAACAGAGCCTCTCGACATCTCGAGTTCCTCTGTGTTCGTCAAGCGGTCGAAGCGTCGCTCTGGGGTCCGAGTAATGAGTTATCCGAAGAGCTAGCGGCCGGGGTTGAGCCAGCCGATCTGCCGGCGCGGACCGCAATGGACTTTGCTGAGATGACCGCCAGCGCGTGCAGTGCCGCCTTGGGGATGTGAGCGGCGGAGTTCTCCACAGGTCGAGTCGTTGGCTCGACTTGGTGGTGAGCGTGTGGCTGGATGTGCTGACCCGCCCAAAGGTGGAAGGAGGGTGTCGGATGGGGGCACGTCGAGTGGATCGAGAGACGGCGGAGTCGGTCGCTGTAATTGCCGGCAGCGGCTCGTTCCCTGAGCAAGTCGACTACGGCATGCGCATCACGCGGATTCGTTACGGCAGCGTCGCGGGTGATGCTTGGCCGTCTCAGTCATCGCGTGCCGCAAGCGCTCCTTTGATCCCGCTTGGCTTGTTGGCGGCCGCAGTCGTGATCATCTTTGCTTTGCTCCGGATGGTGACGAGAGAATCCAGCCTTTATCTCTCCATGCACAGAGAGAGAGGATGTTGATCATTATGGCGAACTCGGCAACCGAGATGATCTTTACGCCCCGCTGGTACACCGTTGCCCAGGTGGCACAGTTGCTCAACTATGGGGATAGCAAGGTTCGCATGCTGATCATCACCGGCCAGCTGCGGTCGATCAAGGATGGGCGGTCCCGCAGGATTCTTCCTGAGTGGGTTGAGGCCTACGTTCAAGATCGCGCCAAGTCGACCGAGGACATCTGGTGACGAGTCGGAGAGCCAACGGCGAAGGGTCGATCTTTCCTTACCGCAATGGGTTCGCGGCTTACGTCTGGATCACGACTCCGTCAGGTAAACGTCAGCGCAAGTACGTCTACGGTCGCACTCGTGAGATCGTCCACGGCCGATGGGTGGAGCTCATCCGGAAAGCCGCGCGCGGGCCGGTCGTCACCAAGGTGCCGACAGTTGGGCAGTTCCTCCATCGATGGCTCGAAGAAACGGTTGCTCCGAATCTTGCCCCGCTCACGTACGCGACGTACGAAAGCCACGTGAAGAACTACATCGAGCCGGGCATCGGTGCCCTGCGACTTGATCACCTTCGCGTCGCCGATGTCCAGGCGTGGCTCAATCGCCTAGCCGCGGAATGCCAGTGCTGCGCGCAGGAAAAGGACGTCCGTCGGGCGCTTAGCGGCGCGGCACGGTGCTGCGCGCTCGCGAAGTGCTGTCATCAGGTGGTGTCACCGCGCACAATCAAGGACGTTAGGACCGTCCTGCGTTCAGCGCTGCAGTCGGCAGTCCGTCAAGAATTGATTGATCGCAATGTTGCTCAGCTCGTACAGATTCCCAAGCAACGCAAGCGAAAGATCTTGCCCTCGACGAGTGAAGAGGCCAGGCGCTTTCTCGAATCCGTGCGCTCCGACTCCGATCCGCTTTACGCCGCATACGTCCTGGTCTTAGTCCTCGGTCTTCGCAAGGGTGAGGTCCTCGGCCTCGCCTGGGAGGCCGTCAATTTCGGTCAAGGCACACTTGTGCCCGACCATCAACTCCAACGAGTCCGGCGATCCCTCCTCTACCGGGAAACGAAAACCGAGGCATCCGATGCCTGGCTCCCCATGCCAGACATCGTGGCCGCAGCACTGATGATCAGGCGCACACAACAGGACAGGGAGCGGGAGGCTGCCTGTGAGATCTGGCAGCAGACGAAAGATATGCCGTCACTGATCTTCACCGGTCGTTATGGCACTCCCGTCGATCCTCGCACTCTCAACAGGAAGTTCACCGCGCGCTGCGACGCCGCGGGGGTGCGCCCGATCACTGTGCATGACGCCCGGCACACATGTGCCACGCTGCTCGTCGACCTCGATGTGCATCCTCGCGTGATCATGCGAATCCTTCGGCACGCCGACCAAGCGGTCACGATGGAGATTTACGCAAATGCCAGCTCGGCTGCCACACGTGAGGCTCTGCGGCGACTTGGAGACATTCTGCACTAGCGTGCTGCTGTACTTTGCTGCTGTACTCGCAGCTCAGCGACTCTGGTCCAGCATCCGAATATGTTTCTGATCAGGCATTCCACTGGTCGGGGTGACAGGATTTGAACCTGCGACCTCTTCGTCCCGAACGAAGCGCGCTACCAAGCTGCGCCACACCCCGTAACGCACCGAGCCTCGGAGAGTCTAGCCCATCCGAGCGCGGCTGCCTGCGCCGTTTCCGGCCGCAGTTGGGCAGTTCATGCCGCGACTATGCGGCGGCAGTCTGCACCTTCTCGGTGAGCGTGAGCAGGGTTGCTTCCGGCGGGCAGGCAAAGCGGATCGGTGCATACGGAGACGTCCCGACACCGGCAGAGACGTGCAGCCAGGCCGTCCGACCGTCGGCACTGTGCTCAGACAGACCCTTTGCGCGCCGAGTGTCCAAGTCGCAATTAGTGACCAGCGCGCCGTAGAAGGGAACGCAGACCTGGCCGCCATGCGTGTGCCCGGCAATGATCAAA
>JBKPEY010000324.1:0-2644 GCA_046744405.1 Actinomycetota bacterium | reverse complement strand
GCACCGACCAAGCCCACATAACCGAAGATCGGCTTCCGGCTGAATACCGGCAAAACCTCAGTGATGATGCCGAAGAACGGCAAAGCGATGATGTAAACCTCCGGATGCCCGAAGAACCAGAATAGGTGTTGCCACAGGATTGGGCCGCCGTTGGCGGCGTCGAAGATGTGTGCTCCGAGGACGCGATCTGCCTCCAGAACCAAAAGGGCGGCAGCGAGAATCGGGAACACAACCAACACCAGGAACGAGGTCACCAAGACGTTCCACGTAAAGATAGGCATTCGGAACATCGTCATGCCGGGCGCCCGCATAGTCAGGATCGTGGTTGTGAAATTAACGGCGCCGAGGATGGTGCCGAGGCCCGCCATGTACAGGCCCATGATCCAGAGATCATGGCCGACGCCAGGCGAGTTGACCTCGCTGTTCAGCGGCGCGTAAGCGAACCACCCGAAGCTGGCCGCACCTGAAGGCGAGAGAAAGCCGGCGGAGGCGATCAGGCCACCGAACAAGTAGAACCAGTAGGCGAGCATGTTCAGTCGTGGAAAGGCAACATCCGGCGCGCCAATCTGTAACGGCATGATCGCGTTCGCGAAACCGGCGAACAACGGCGTCGCGAACAACAACAGCATGATCGTGCCATGCATCGTGAAGAACTCGTTGTAGGTCTCGTACGACAGGTACTGCATCCCCGGGAACGCAAGCTCAGCTCGAATGGCGAGAGCCAGCACACCGCCGAACACAAAGAACAACATCGAGGTGATGAAGTACAGATTGCCGATCACCTTGTGATCAGTGGTGATCATCCACTTCCAGGCAATCGTGCCCAGGGAACGTCTGGGCGTCGCTATCTCGGCGGCGGTGGCCGTACGCTGCAGCGTCGTCATCGCGTGCCCTCCTCAGAACCTCTAGCGGGAGCATTGGCCTCAACCGGCCCCTTGGCTTCGCCGGTTTGACCCTTAGCTACCAGCGACTTCAGGTAGCTGGTGTAGTCCGCCTCACTTACGATGTGCACGTTGAACAGCATCGCCGAGTGATACGTACCGCACAACTCTGCACACTTCCCGGGGAACAAACCTTCAGTTGTCGGCTTCATCTGAAGAGTGTTGTGGCGACCAGGAATGACGTCCAGCTTCGTGTAGAACGAAGGAATCCAGAACGAGTGGATGACATCCGGCGAGGAGAGGTTGAACTGAATGAGCTTGCCAACGGGGAGGTACAGGTCGGGAGTCTTGTTGATCGTCCCGGCCTCCCAAACGTCAGACCCTACGGCTGGATTGTCTGCGGCCTTGTAGTTGAAAGTCCAGGACCATTTCTGGCCCACGACGTCAATGGTGACCTCGGGATCCGCGACCTTCTTGGTCACTGCATTCTGGGCCAGCACCGTGTAATAGAAGAGCACGGCAATGATGATGAAAGGTGCAATCGTGTAGAAGATCTCCATCGGCAGGTTGTAGCGGTTCTGCCGCGGCATCTTGGCGTGCTTGGTCTTGTAGCGATTCGCGGACCACAGGATGAGCCCTAAGACGATGAAACCCACTGCGAAGGCAGCGATCCACGAACCGATCCACAGATTCAAGATGTAAGAGCCTCGATCGCCGGCTGGCGGTGGGAAGCCCAACCGCTTGATCTGAGCGATCAACTCTTGTGAGTTTTGTGCGCAGCCGGTGAGGAAGAGCACGCTGAGGATCGACAGGCCAAGCAGCGCCGCGCGGAAACGACTCCCTAACCCGCCGCGGGCCGGTGGCAGCGTCACATTCGCCGGAGCGGGCCGTTCAGTCCTGCCACCCACATTGCGCCTCTCGTCAGATCGATACATCGCGTCCGAATCGTGCCCGCCCTTAGCCCGGGCAACCACCCTTCTTGGTGTTCACCCTAACGTAGGAAGACGCTGCGTTCATCGGTGCGGGGGTCGCGTTTTTTGCGGTTCCCGGTAGCGCGTTTGGCCGCGCTTTCCCCCTAGTCGGGGCAGCCGCCGAAGCAGTGCTACCGATGTCTTGACCGCGGTCTGCGAGCGCTACTTTCGAGGGGTGGCAGATCGGCCTTCCGAAGTTTTCTTGGACAGCTCATCGGGCGAGCCAATGCTCCCGGCCGCCCGTCAGGCCTGGGTAGATGCAGAACAGGCTGGATGGGGTGATCCCGTACGACTCCACCGCCCAGGTCGGCTTGCCTCGCAGGCCTTGGATCAAGCTCGGGAGGTCGTCGCCGCCGCGGTAGGCGCACGACCGGATGAAGTGGTCTTTACAGGGTCGGCGGCACATTCGAATCAGGCCGCTGTCGCCGGATTGGCACTTGGTCGACGTCGCATCGGTCCGCGGATCGTCACAACCGCAATCGACCACTCTTCGATACTCTCGGCGGCGACTGCGGCGGGCTCCCATACGGCCGTCGAAGTCGATCATGAAGGGCATGTAGACCTCGACCGGTGGGCGGCCGCTGTCGGGAGCCCCGGTACAGCGGCGGCAACTATCCAGGCGGCCAACCACGAAGTCGGCACACTGCAGCCGTACGCCGAAGCCACCGGCATCTGCCTGCGTGCTGAGGTACCGCTTGTTCTGGATGCCACAACTGCGCTCGGTCGTGTCGAGTTGGCCGAGAGCAGCGGATGGTCGGTGCTGACCGGATGGGCAGGCGCCTTCGGCGGCCC
>JBKPEY010000395.1:0-5401 GCA_046744405.1 Actinomycetota bacterium | reverse complement strand
TCCGGGTGGCCCTGCACCAAGGCGTGATAGATCTTGTCGACGCTGCGTGATCGGAATGCTCGTTTCAAGATCGTGTACGCGCGCTCGCTCTTGGCCACCACCATCAGCCCAGAAGTACCCACGTCCAACCGCTGCACGATGCCGCGCCGCTCGGGAACTCCTGAGGTCGAAATCCGAAAACCGGCGCCAGCAAGGTGGCTAAGTACGTCCGGTCCACTCCAGCCAAGACTGGGGTGTGCGGCGACGCCCACCGGCTTGTCGATGACCACGATGTCGTCGTCGTCGTAGACGATCTCACCGCCTTCGACCCGCTCGGGCCGCACGGACGCCGTCCGCGGCGGATCGTCAAACTCCACCTCGAGCATGGACCCAACGATGACTCGATCTGACTTGTTGATAACCGCACCATCGAGCATCACGTGCCCTGCGCCGATCAACTCCACCACCCGGCTACGCGAGAGGCCAAGCATGCGCGCCACTGCGGCATCAACCCGCTCGCCGTTCAGTCCTTCCGGCACTAGCAGGACCTTCCGATCAGCCACGCGCTATCGTGCTCCGATCATGATTATCGTCATCGCCCGAGTCACCCCGTCCTGGTCGGGGATGCCGCTGGCCTGTGATGCTGATCCCCTTCACGATCGACAAGAACATGATCATGATGGCGGCTGCAGTGATGCACATGTCGGCGATGTTGAAGATCGGCCAGTGCGGCAGCTCTAGAAAGTCGATCACATGACCGCGGAGCACTCCGGGAGGGCGGAACAACCGATCGGTCAGGTTGCCCGCAACGCCAGCACACAGCAGTCCGATTGCCACAGCCCAGGCTGGATGACCGATTCGCGGTACCAGCTTGATGATCACAAAGGAAAGCACGAGGATCCCGGCAATCGCGAACACGTAAGTGAAGCGCTGGCCTTGGCTGAAGGCGGCGCCGGGGTTGCGGATGAGCCGCAATGTGAGCAGTCCGCCCAGCAGCCGGACCGAGGCAAGCGGCTCGAGTTGAGTCACTGCAATGATCTTGGTGACAAGATCAGCCGCTAGGCCGGCAACAGCGACAAGAGCGACGATAAGGCGGAAGCGTCGTCGCTCGATCGGACGAGCGCTGCCAGCTGCAGTTATCGCCGTTCCTCACGCTGTTTGCAGGTGACACACAGGGTGGCGCGGGGGAAGGCTTGCAACCGGCCCTTGCCAATCGGCTGACCGCAGTTGTCGCAGCTGCCGTACGTGCCGAGCTCGATATGTCGCAACGCGAGCCGGGACTGGTCGAGCATCTCCCGGGCGTTGTTGGCCAATGACATCTCTGCATCGCGCTCAAAGTTCGCTGAACCGACGTCGGCCGGATCGCGTCCCGCCCCTTCGCTACCGTCGCGGAGCAATCCCACGAGCTCAGCAGTCGAGATCTCGATCTGGCTCTCAAAGCGCGCAATGTCTTCGACCAGCGCGTGCTTTACCTCGTTGATCTCGGCCTTGGTCCAGGGATCTTCGCCGGGTCGAACCGGCAAGGACTTGGGGTTCATCGGTTTTCCAGGTTTGTCTTGATGTTCGACAGGTACCGCGTGCACCGTGGGCGCGGCCTTTGCTGAAGCTTTGGCTGAAACCTTGGCTGGGCGCTTCCGATTATTGGTGGTGCGATCGCCGTTCTCGGCTGCCGGGGTGGCCGCAGCGCTGGATTTAGCGGTGGTCATGGGTTCCCCATTTCTTGGAGCACGGCTGGAGGTGGAAGTGACGCAGAGACAGTAGGCCGCAAAAGCAGTTTCTTCAACGACCCGCGCTGATTTCTGGCTGAATTTCCACCCGCGTTTCGCGCGCCGCCGTAGTGAGCCAGGTGTCGCCTGGCTGTCCTAAACGAGCGAGCGAAGCGAGAATTAAAGCAGAGTTTGCGCTGCAACACCAAAGGGCCCGCCGAAGCGGGCCCTTTGGGTCATGATCATGGCGAAATCAGGTCAGCGCTGGTCCCCTAACAATGCGTCCAAACGCGGGGTATTGCTACTCGAGCTGCCGCTGTAGCTAGGTGCCCCTTCTCGGCGCTGAGGCTGATCAGCGGCACCGCGTTCGCCCTGCTGAGGTGTATTAATCCCGTTCGAGGTGCTCTCAGCGGCCTTGGGTTCGCGGACCACATCGGGAACCTCAACCGGCTCGGCCCGGCCTGATTCCAAGCTCTCGATCTGCTTGCGCAAATGGGTGCTGAGGTTGGTGCGATACGCGGCCTCGAAGTTGCGCAGCGTCGCGACAGCGGCCGTCAGGTCGTCACGCTGCCTCTCCAGGTCGCCGAACATCTCTCCACGGCGGCTTTCGATCTCACGATCCAGCTTCTCCGCACGACTCAGAGCATCGGCCTGCAGCCGCTCCGCGTTGACCCGAGCCTCCGACTCCACACGCTCGGCCCGCGTGCGAGCGTCGGTAGTGAGCTGATGAGCAGTCCGGTTGGCCTCTTCGCGGATCCGGTTGGCGTCCTCGGTAGCCTCCTCGACCAGGCGTTCGGCCTGTTCGGTCGACATCTCTACCAGGCGGACCACCGCGGCGCTCGCTTCCTTGCCGGTGGTGACCACGATCGTCCCGGACTGAGGTTGCGCCATTGCACTCTGGGACGGTGCAGGCTGCCGCGGCTGCGGTGCCTGGACCCTCGGAGCAGCAGGAGCTACCGGCTGCTGAGGAGGAGGTGACGCCTTGAGCGCCTCGATCTGCTTTTTCAGGTTCTGGTTTTCCTGGATGAGTTGCGCGAAGCTCTCCTCGACCTCGTCAACGAACTCGTCAACTTCCAACACCTCGTAGCCGGACTTGCGGGCCATCCGGAACCGCTTGTTGCGGACGTCGTCGAGTGTCAGCGTCATCGTGCACCTCGGTATCTAGGTGGGACTTTTGGGGTGGGGCCGTCACCTCACCGCCCTACCGTACCCAATTTGGTCTAGGTCCACAGCCGAGCCAAAGAAGTCTCGAAAGACACTCCGAAGTCAGTAAAGACGCGGCTGGAGGGACGGGTCAGAAGAACAAGCTGCGGTTGACCTGCATCAGAATGCTGACCAGGATCGCAAGCCCGATGAACGCCAAATCGAGCATCATGTTGCCAACCCGGACCGGCTTGAGCACCTTGCGCAGCAGCCGGAGTGGTGGGTCGGTGATCGAGTAAATGATCTCGGCGAAGACCAACATCGGTCCTCTGGGTTCCCAGTCACGTACGAGGACCGGGACCCAGGACAGAATCATGCGAGCAAACAAGATCAGCAGGAAGATCCACAAGATCCAGTTGATGATGAGTCCTACGACAACCACGGTTGAGGCCTGTCTGTATCGCTTTGCGGCTTATCGGTGTACTACGCGTGACACCAGCCTAGGCGCGCAGATGCTCCGGCGGAGTCCTAGCTAGCTCTGGTTAAAGAATCCGCCCGCAATCCGTTCCTTGTCCTCCGCTGCCACGCTGACGTCGTGCGGCGAGAGCAGGAACACCTTGCTGGTGACGCGTTCGATACTGCCACGCAGACCAAAGATCAGACCAGCGGCGAAGTCGACTAACCGTTTGGCATCAACATCTTCCATGTCGGACAGGTTCATGATGACCGGCACACCCTCACGGAAGTGCTCGCCAATGATGCGCGCCTCGTTGTAGGTGCGGGGATGAACAGTGATGATTCGGGACACATCGGCCGTCCGTGAATGGGGAGCGAGGGGTGTCGTACCGGATGATGGGACAGAGGTGGGCGCTGGCGCCGGCTGGCGGCGACTTTCGAGCGGGGTCACTGTGGCAGGCTTGTCCGGTGCAGCGAGCGGCTCATCCGCGCTCTCCTCGTCTATCAACTCCTCGTAGTTCGCGGCATCGTCGTAGGCAGCGTCATCATATTCGCCGTACCGATCGTCGGTGACTAAGCCG
Organism: Actinomycetota bacterium; assembly: GCA_046744405.1. GTDB lineage: Bacteria > Actinomycetota > Actinomycetes > Propionibacteriales > Propionibacteriaceae > Microlunatus. Next base: position 1,536 of record JBKPEY010000395.1, on the reverse strand, counting down.
AGCCAAGCTGCTGCGCGCTTTAGTCGTTCCGCCATCTCATCCGCCTCAATCTCTGCCGGTTTTCAATCCGGGCCGTTTGATCTGGGCCGTTATCTGGGCCCTATTTATTGAGCCCTGGTCTTAGGTCCAATTCAGTTGGCCTCTTCTTCTGGGCCTGATTACGGCCACAAATGCGCCTGGGACTGCACGCTGTTGCTGATGAGATTACCGTTCGGGCATTGTGATGATCCGGCCCGACACGCCCTACTTGAGGAAGTCGGGAACGTCAAGATCGTCGTCGAAAGAGGGGACCCGCGGCGGAACTGTGACCCGAGTGGGCGGAAGCGGCACTGGCGGTGGATTCAGAGCTGGTGCCGGACTCTCCGCCGGAGTGGCGTGGTTCGCGGAACCGTGGTTATTGGACGTGACGGCGGCCGGTTCTGGCTCTGACGGTGTCGCAGTAGGTCGCGTCTGCGGTGTACGCAAATCAGCAGCGCGGCTGATGCCTGGCTGGCGGCGAGGCGGCTGGCCGCCCTCGAAGCCTGCGGCGATGACAGTAACTCGTACCTCGTCGCCGAGGGCGTCGTCAATGACGGTACCGAAGATGATGTTCGCGTCCTCGTGGGCGGCACCCTGGATCAGGTTGGCCGCAGATGAGACCTCGAACAGCCCAAGATCGGAGCCGCCGGCGATGGAGAGCAAGACACCGTGAGCGCCCTCGATGCTGGCCTCCAGCAGTGGAGACGAGACTGCTGTTTCGGCAGCCGCACGAGCCCGGTCTTCACCACGGGCGGAGCCGATACCCATCAATGCCGAACCCGCATTCGACATGACGGCTTTCACGTCGGCGAAGTCGAGGTTGATCAAGCCTGGCGTAGTGATCAGGTCAGTGATACCTGAGACGCCTTGCATCAGCACCTGATCGGCTTGCTTGAAGGCGTCCAAGATCGCGATCTGGTGGTCGATCATCTGGAGCAGCTTGTCGTTGGGAATCACGATCAACGTGTCGACCTCTTCGCGGAGGTTGACGATCCCCTGCTCTGCTTGAACGGCCCGGCGCTTGCCCTCGAAGGAGAACGGCCGGGTGACGACGCCGATCGTCAAAGCTCCGAGTGCCCGGGCGATGCGAGCGACCACAGGCGCGCCACCGGTGCCAGTGCCGCCGCCTTCCCCAGCGGTGACGAACACCATGTCAGCGCCTTTAAGAGCATCTTCAATATCTTGGGCGTGATCTTCGGCCGCCTGGCGGCCTTTGTCCGGATCCGCGCCGGCACCAAGACCACGGGTGAGATCGCGGCCAATGTCCAGCTTCACGTCGGCATCGCTCATCAGCAAGGCCTGGGCGTCAGTGTTCACCGCAATGAACTCGACGCCGCGAAGTCCCGCCTCGATCATCCGGTTAACGGCATTGACGCCGCCGCCGCCGACGCCCACGACCTTGATGATCGCCAAGTAGTTCTGTGACGCAGAAACCACGGTTCCGCCTCTTCTTTCAGGTCTGCGGACAAGTGGTCGCACCAAGTCTCAACGTGAGGTCAACGCTTAAGTTGTCACGGT
>JBKPEY010000115.1:0-3090 GCA_046744405.1 Actinomycetota bacterium | reverse complement strand
TCTGGTCGTCTGCTCGCCCTGGTATGAGCCGTTCGGCATTGTGCCGCTGGAGGCCATGGCCTGTGGCGTGCCCGTTGTCGCCAGTGCGGTCGGCGGCATGCTGGACACCGTCGTCGACGGCGTCACCGGCGCGCACGTACCGCCGCAGGATGCCGCCGCACTGGCGGAGGTCCTTCGCACACTGCTGGAGTCGCCGAGTCGCCGCGCCGAGCTAGCTCGAGCCGGCTTGGAACGGGTCCGAAGCCGATACTCCTGGGACCGAGTGGCTGCCGACACCGCAGCCGTATACCAGCGGATCGTACGGCGCCAGGGCACCGAACACGCAATGACTGCACCGCTCGGCTGACCCCCGATCACACTTTGGGTCGTTTTTGGGACCCGATTAAAGGTGCATTAGCGTTGAGAACCAAATCACCTATAGGTGTTTTGCTGGGAGAAGTCGGGGTAGGTGCCCCGGGTAACCGAGTAATCACTAGAGGCTAAGCGGGGGAGGAACGGCATTGCGTGTACTCGGCATCAACGCGGTCTTCCACGACTCGGCCGCCGCTCTCGTCGTTGACGGGCGTACGGTTGCCGCTGCTGAGGAGGAACGGTTCAGCCGTCGCAAGCACGGCAAGCGCCCGGTGCCCTTCTCGGCCTGGGAGCTTCCCGAGCAGGCGATCAAGTGGTGCCTGGCTGAAGGCGGGCTGACTGTCGATGATCTTGACGCAGTTGCCTACTCCTACGATCCGGCTCTGGTCGACCCCGATTCGGGCGGCCTCGACCCGAGTTGGGAGGACCTGCGCACGACGTACGCGGCGCGCGCGCCGCAATTCCTCAAAACCGCCTTGCCCGGATACGACGGCAAGCCGTTTCATTTTGTTCGGCACCATGTTGCCCATGCCGCCTCGGCCGCATTGGCCGCTCCGTGGGCTCCTGATGGCGCCCTCAAAGACTGCGCCGTGCTGGCGGTCGACGGCCGCGGCGAATCGACCTCGATGCTGGCTGGGGAGTATCGCGATCGCAAACTTGACATCCTCAAGGCGCAATCGCTGCCACACTCGCTCGGCCTTTTGTATGAGGATCTGACCGCGCACCTGGGTTTCGAGCGATCCAGTGATGAGTACAAGGTCATGGCGATGGCCTCGTACGGGGCGCCGCTGCATCTTGATCATTTCCGGCAGCGGGTGTACGCAACGCCGGACGGTGGCTTCCGCACTGAGCCCATCGACTGGAGCGTTTTCGCGCCGGCACGCAAGGTGGGTGACGGCTTTGATGAGAGCCATTCTGACCTCGCGGCAACCGTGCAAACCGTTCTTGAAGAGGTGCTGCTCGATCTGTGCAACTGGCTGCACGGTCGGACCGGAAGCAGCCGGCTCGCGCTGGCCGGCGGGGTCGCATTGAACTGCGTGGCCAATACCCGCCTGCTCTCCGAGGGCCCGTTCAGCGAGATCTGGGTACAGCCTGCGGCGGGTGACTCCGGCACGGCGCTGGGCGCGGCACTGACTGTGGCCGCGGAGGCCGGCGACGATCTGAAACCCATGACCACAGCAGCTCTGGGACGCGGTTGGAGCGACACCCAGATCGAGCTGGCTCTCAGTACGGCCCGCTTGCCCTATGAGCGCCCGTCGGACATTTCTGGCGCGACAGCGGAGATCATTGCGGGCAACGGGATTGTCGCCTGGTTTCAGGGTCGCGCCGAATATGGGCCGCGTGCGCTCGGGCATCGCTCGCTGCTCGCCCACCCCGCCCGCGAGGACAACACTGAGCGGCTTAATGACATCAAGGGACGCGAGCAGTTCCGGCCGGTGGCACCGATGGTGCTGTCCGATCGGGCACCGGAGATCTTCGCCCGGGGACCGATTCCCAGCCCGTACATGCTCTTTGTGCACGATGTCGCGACCGAGTGGCAAGACCGGCTGCGGGCGGTCACCCATGTGGACGGGACGGCCCGCATCCAGACCGTTGACCTCGCCGATGATCCCTTTACGGCGAACATGCTGACCGCATTCGACGACATCACCGGGATTCCCGTCGTTGTGAACACCAGTCTGAATACCGCCGGGCGTCCAATGGTGGACAGTCCGCGAGATGCGCTGGAGCTGTTCGGCTCTGCGCCGGTCGACGCCCTCGCGATCGGCCCCTACCTCGTACGGCGACCATGACTGACCCCAGCTACGCCGTCGTCATACCCACCATTGGTCGCCCAGGTCTGGCCGACCTGGTCGCGGCAGTCGATGGGGAGCCGGCACCGTCGTGCATCGTCGTCGTCGATGATCGGCGGAGTGCCGCCACTGAGCTTGATCTTCCAAAGATCCTTGATCTTCCAAAAACCCTTGATCTTCCAAGAACCACAGCACCATTGCTCGTTGTCCGTACCGGCGGTCGCGGCCCAGCCGCGGCTAGGAACGCCGGCTGGCGGGCTGCGGATGCTGAATGGCTGAAAAACGACTGGCCAAAGATCGAATGGATCGCGTTCCTTGATGACGACGTCGTAGTACCTGACGACTGGTGCCGCCGACTAGTTAAAGATCTGGCGGATCTGCCGGTTACCGTGGCCGGCTCCCAGGCGTGGCTCAACGTCCCATCGCCGGAGGGTCGACGGCCTACAGACGCTGAGCGCCGCACGATGGGTCTTAGCGGAGCCCTGTGGATCACCGCTGACATGGCCTACCGGCGCGCTGCTCTTGTTGAGACCGGCGGCTTCGACGAGCGTTTCCCGCGTGCCTTTAGAGAAGATTCGGATCTAGCTATAAGAACGGTCCGAAGTGGGTATCGCATTGCGTGGGGTGAGCGGGTAACGACCCACCCGCTCGCCTCATCGACAAGTTTGCGCACCAGTCTCCGAGACCAAGCCGGCAACGCCGACAATGCCTTGTTGCGCGCCAAGTACGGGCCTGGCTGGCGCCCGCTGATCGGTACCACGCCGGGTCGCACCGGCCGCCACTTGATCACCACTGCGGCTGGGATTACGGCGCTCGTGGCAGGTGCGCTGAGCCTGTCGAAGCGCGGGGGAGTGCTCACCTCAACAGGCCCCACGTCGCCTGGACAGGGGCGCATTCCCACAGGGGTCGCAGCGGCAGCGGGTCTGGTGTGGCTGGGGCTGACCGC
>JBKPEY010000640.1:0-4039 GCA_046744405.1 Actinomycetota bacterium | reverse complement strand
GACATGGCCTCGCGCAATACACATCTGATCCTCGCTTCATCCAGATCGTTCGGGATCCCCTTGGATCAGCCACGAGTCGTCCCAAAGCCCAGCTCAGCCTCGGCGCGCTTCGTACCTTGGCGTCGATATCGCGGGAATATCCCGGCTCCTTCCGCGGAAATCTGCGATCCGCTGAGCCCCGAGCCGCCGTTGAGGCATTCCTCGATATCCACTCAAACCCGGGGCTGTCCTGGGACCACATTGCGACGCTGCGGCAAAGAACGTCGTTACCGATCGTGCTGAAAGGGATTCTTCATCCCGATGACGCTCGCAGGGCGGTCGAGCTCGGCATTGATGCCATGATCGTGTCGAACCATGGCGGCAGGCAGGTTGACAATGCCATCGCCTCGCTGGATGCGCTAATAGCCGTCCGGGACGCCGTGGGAGCGCAACCGACGATCTTGTTCGACAGCGGCATCCGGTCTGGTAGCGATGTGCTCATTGCCTTGGCGCTTGGCGCCAACGCCTGCCTAATCGGTCGGCCGTACGTCTACGGACTGGCCATTGGCGGCGCGGACGGTGTTCGCCAAGTCATCGAGAACATCGTTGCCGAGCTTGACCTGACTATGGGTCTGCTCGGGGTTCAGACTATTCAAGATCTTTCCCGGGACCTACTCGCGAATGGTCATAACTCAGCGGGCGCGCCTAGCTAATCTCATTGCAGGAAGGTAAACAGTTGCCGGCCTGGAACGAGCGGCTGAGGCGGACCGTCGTACCGGGCTGAGCCGAGCGCGGCGCGTTCACCCTCATCTTGATCGAACTCCAGATAGTCCAGCTCGGTGAAACCGGCCTTGCTCAGCCATGCGCGGACCGAGGCGTTTCGGTCGTTGCCGTTTGTGCCACGCGACCACAACAATGTGGCTCCAGGTCGGCACAGCTGAGGTGCTGTCTCGATGGTCCGGTGTACATCGTCATTCCTGATGTTTCCGAAAATCCCCATCATGATCACCAGATCCGCGGGAACCGAGCCGACGTACGCCACGGTGTTGCCGGCGTCTTGGTTCCGCACGGTGACACCTGTCAGCCCTGCCGCGGCAGCAAATTCCCGCGCCCGTTGCGCCAAGACGGGGTGTAACTCGATCAGAGTGGTGTGAACCCGGGAGGTGTCGTCGCGGTCGGCCAGCACGTGCAACACATCGCGACCATCGCCTGCACAGAGGCTGAGCACCGTGACAGGTCCCGGAAGGTGATCAAGAGCCTGACTAATGTAGGTCTGAGCCTGCCTCAGGCGCCAGGAGAGATCAGAGTTCGGATCGTCGTAGGCGTCGTGCCACTTCAGGTAGTCGCGCATGTCACCAGCTTGTGATGCCTAGGTAAGACTCGACAGGAACTCGACGAGTAGTTCGACAACCGAGCGTGGGCGTTGAGCTTGCCATCCCGCGCCGGCATTTGGCACGACTCGTAAGTTCCCGAGTGGCAGCGATTGGGCTAGCGCTGCGCTCGGACCTCGGTTGGCCACATCTCGCTCGCCGACGACCACCAGCGCGGGTGCACGTACCCGCTGGGCAAGCGTCTTGAAGTCCACCGGGCGTACTTGATCAAGGAGGGCGGCGACGTCGGCGGGCTTGCCGCCGAGCTGCTGTACCACAGTCGCGGGAAGCAGGCTTAGGACCCCGTAGAAGATCGAGCGAACCATGATCGTCTGCAGCCGGGCATTGGTGCTCAGCATGAGTGCTGTGACTCGTTCGCCGTGGCTGGCAGCGATGTGCAGCGCGATCATGCTTCCCCAACCATGGCCGATGAGCACGACCTGATCGGCATTGGCAGCAGACATCGCGGCGAGCACGCCAAGGGCGGGATCTTCCAAGATCACCGGTCCCGTGCCGCTGACACCGATTTCGGGAGTGAGCACTGGTGCGACCTCTTGCAACGCTAACTTTTGTGCGGTCGTCTGAGCACTGCTGTCAGCCAATGCAGGCAACAGCACAACCGTGTGAGCGATGCTCATAGATTCAAGGCTAGAGTCAGGGCAACTTGAGTACGTGCACTCAATCACAACGCCTTAGCAAAGGAGGAAAGCGAATGCTGCGCGGCGCGCTGCTCCGAGTATCTCGCAGCGACAAGATTAAACATCTGATCACCACCGCGCCAGTGACTTCAGGCGTTGTACGGCGCTTCGTCGCAGGTGAGACCTCCGCCGCCGCCGTGGCCGTCACTCGCCGGTTGGTTGGCGCCGGCTTGTTGGTCACAATCGACTTTTTGGGTGAAGACACCAACGACCCGTCGCGGGCTGATGAGGTCGTCGTTGCATACCTGAATCTGCTGACCAAGCTTCGTGAATCGAGCCTCAGCCCATCGGCCGAAGTCTCGATCAAGTTGAGTGCGCTGGGTCTACATCTCCGGGACGGTCCGCAACTGGCGCTGGACAACGCTGAGCTGATCTGCCGTGCTGCTCGAAAGGCCGACACTGCAGTGACGCTCGATATGGAAGATCACAGCACGACTGACTCAACTCTGGAGATCTTGCGCACACTGCGCAAGGAGTATCCCGAGACTGGCGCCGTGCTGCAGGCCTACCTCTACCGGACCGAGGGTGACTGCCGAGATCTGGCCGAGGCCGGATCAAGAGTACGGCTCTGCAAGGGCGCGTACGAGGAGCCCGATGGACTGGCGTTTCAAGATCGACATGAGATCGACAAGTCTTACGTACGCTGCATGAAGATCTTGATGGCTGGGAATGGCTTTCCGATGCTCGCGACGCACGACCCCACCTTGATCGAGATCGGCCGCAAGCTGGCCGAGGAGCATGGACGCGGGCCGAAGGACTTCGAGTTCCAGATGCTGTACGGCATTCGGCCGACCGAGCAGTTGCGACTGGCCAAGCTCGGCCACGCGGTCCGGATTTACACCCCTTACGGCACGGACTGGTACGGCTACCTGATTCGCCGGCTCGCCGAGCGCCCGTCAAACCTCGGGTTCTTCGCTCGAAGCCTGATGACAAAGTCCTAGCGCCGGGCGGCCGGGTCTGGCACTACAGCCAGTCAACATGTGGAGCGATCAAGGCGTATCCTACGAAGGCTGCGATGTCGAGCAAGCTGTGGGCAACCACCAATGGTCCGACGCGCTTCCAACGCAGAAAGATGAGGCCGAATATCACGCCCATGATCAGGTTTGCGAAGAAGGGACCGATTCCCTGGTAGAGATGGTAGGCGCCGCGGATGGCCGCGCTGAGGGCAATGATGGCAACAACGTTCCAAGCGAGTTGGCGCAATCTGGTGAACAGGTAGCCGATCACCACGACCTCCTCCAGCACGGCATTCTCTACAGCAGACAAGATCAACACTGGTACGGTCCACCAATGATCACCTAGCCCGGAGGCCTGGACATCGGTGTTGATGCCGATCGCGCGACCGAGTGCGTAGAGGCCAAGTCCAGGCACGCCGATGGCGATCGCGATCAAAGCACCGAAGCCAAGATCGAATCGTGGTCGGGCTAGGTCGAAGCCGATGGTACGTCCAGCCGGGGGATTGGTGAGGTTCAGCAAGTACATCGCCAGCAACACCGGCATTAGCGCAAAGGCGATGCCCACCAGCTGATAGGTCAGGTCCAGCCACGGTCGGTCTGGAGTAACCGAGGCGTTCAACGTCGAGGTTTGCTGAGCCAACGGCACGTTGCGCGTCAGTCGCTCGATGATGCGTAGCACTGAATACAACGCTGATTGTCCCAGTGAAAGGCCGAGGACGATCACAACCTCCAGGCCAAGACGCGCCCGGTCCATCACCGGCGCGCCCTGCTGTGTCACGACGCCCATCCTGCCTGGTGCGCCAGGGGCGTCATCACGACATGTCGGAAAGATCGATAATCCTGAACGTGATCATCACTTTCGGACTCGATAGTGCAGATGCGTTACTCGATCGCCTTGAACGACGTCTGGGTCTTCGAGCAACAACCTCGACTCGTCGTAGTTGCCGAAATATCGCACACCCGAGCCGAACACGACTGGCACAAGATCGATACGGACCTCGTCGATCAAGCCAGCCCGGAACGCCTGTCCCGCGAG
>JBKPEY010000132.1:0-1308 GCA_046744405.1 Actinomycetota bacterium | reverse complement strand
ATCGCCGAGTGATTTCAAGGTGACTCCTCTGCCCGGCGGGTGTCTGGTCTCCTTCGTGCCGCGTCAGTACCGTCAGCGGTCGTGGGAGTGGGAGTAGTCAGAACGAGCTAGCGCCAAGATCACCATTAGGCAGGCGTTGCGATGGTCACGATGTTGGACCGCCACGCCGTACCGTCCCAATCGTCGCAGGTAATGAGGACCAGCCGGCCAGCGCCGGTCTGGGCAAAGATCTTCTCGGCATTACGAGCGACTTCGTCCTTAGACAGCACCTCGATGGACTGCACGCGGTAGGCCAACGTGGAGTCCGATGCCTCGACCGCGATGGCATCGCCGCGGGTCAAATCCCCCATATCGTCGAAAACGCCACCGCCTTTGTTGCGTACGGTGTGCCCGACCAGTACCGCCGATCCGTGCGCCTCGCCGGGGGCAGCGCCATCGCTCCACCATCCCGCCACGCTGGGGTCGCTTGGCGGCTCAAGTATCCGCTCCTGGTTGCTGTGGATCGGCACGACCTCGGCGTCCACACCGATTCGAGGGATGTGCAATGTATACGAGCTGTCGAAGCGCTCAGCCTGACTCGCTGTCGGCTCGGATAGCTCACTCGCATCCCGCGACGCAGTCACCCCCGATGTCGACGGTGTCATTCCCGCCGTGGGTGTTGGTGCGGAACGGACCGAGCTGACATCGTCGCCTAAGTTACAGGCAGCTGTGACGACCACGAGGGCCAGCGCGGCAATCAGCCGGGCCGACCCTCGCAGTACCCGGCTTGCCGGGCGAAGCCTTGAATCAGGAGTCATGCATAAAGCGGCGGCGCGCGATCACCGCTGTTCCGGCGATCACCCCACCGGTGGTCAGGAGCAGACCGATGACTCCGGCTGCAGAACCTCCTGAGCCAGTGCCGTTTGCTCCTGCAGGCACCGCGGTTGGCACTGGCGCCGGTGACTCAGATGACGGCTTGCTTGTCGGCGTACTCGTCGTCGTCGGCGTGGGCTTGGGGGTCTTGGTATGCGTTGGCGTTGGAGTCGGGGTCTTGGTATGCGTTGGCGTCGGGGTCGGTGTCGGGCCGCAGTCCTGAACCCAGAACACCTTGTGCTTCTTGTCGGCTCCCTGAGAGCCATCGGCGTTGATGGTGAGCTTCACGTGAAAGCCCTGCTGTGGGTGCGGATCGATTCCGTCGAAGTCCAGGGTGTAGGTCTTAGAGGCATCGAGCCCTGCTTGGCTGCCTCCACCGGAGTTGTCGTCTTCACCGATGAACACCGTGTCAGTCAGCAGGTCCTGGCGGTCGCCGGTCGGCGGGTGCGCCGTGAA
>JBKPEY010000276.1:0-3962 GCA_046744405.1 Actinomycetota bacterium | reverse complement strand
AATCTTGGCACCGACCGCCTGGAACTTGCCAGGCTCAGCGAGGAACTCCTTGATTTCCTGCAGCTCCTCGATCGCCTCCTCGCACCCGGCGACGTCGCGGAAGGTCGTCTTGGGCGTGTCTTTGTTGGCGATCTTGGCTTTTGACTTGCCGAATTGCATGACTCGGCTGCCACCGCCCTGCACGGAGTTCAGCAGGAAGAAGAACAGTACGCCGATGATGATGAAGGGGATGAGGGTGCCAAGCAATGAGCTGAAAAAGCCCGGTGTGGCGTTCTCGCCCTTCCATTGATCGAGCGTCTTGTCGGCAACACGCTGGTTGAGCCGCGGAATGAGCTGATCGGCCTGGTTGCCAACCCAGGTTGCCTTGTAGCCGGTGTGGTTTGCGTCTTTTAAGGTGACGCGGATTTCTTGTTCTTTGTCGATCAAGGTGACTTCGCTCAACGGCTCATTGCCGTTGATGATCGAGACCACCTGTGAGGTCGGTGCTTCCTTGTACCCACTGGTCACTCGTTGGCTGAAGTCGATCAGCAGCCCGATCGTGATGACAGCAAGGACAATCCACACCAAGGGTGAGCGGAATATCCGTCTTAGGTTCATAACCTGCCTAGTGACTGTATGTGGACCCGGGAGATCCTCCTGACAAGGCTATCGTTCGCCACCAAGCAGGCAGCTGTACATCTCGTGGGACCTGGCTGTGTTCCCTGAGGTGCGTTAGAGCCCCAGCGGGCCCCGTCGGGAACCTACGTTTACCTAGGTTGCCTACGGTTTGCACACGTTGCAACCCGTGCAGACCGACAGCAGCTTACGTGAACGTAGCTTGCAGCGTCTGAACCGGAGTTGGCATCAAGCCGGTGTCACGGCGAGGAGGGCGATGGGTGATCGGCTCCGCAGTGCGTCCTCAGGTGTAGACGCTGGGCGAAAGCGCGCCGACTGAGGTCAGGTTGCGATAGAGGCCGTCGTAATCCAGACCGTATCCGACGACGAACTCATTGGGAATGTCGAATCCAACGTAGGAGATCTCGACCGGGTTCCGGGCCGCCTCGGGCTTTCGAAAGACGGTCAGCACTCGAAGGCTGGCGGGTCGGCGGGAGCGCAGGTTGCTCACTAGATATGACAGGGTCAACCCGGTATCGATGATGTCCTCGACCAGCAGGACGTGCATCCCGGTTACGTCAGTACTCAAGTCCTTGAGGATGCGTACGACTCCGGAGGACTTGCTGCCTGAGCCGTACGAGGAGACCGCCATCCAATCCATGCGACAGTGCATATTGAGCGCGCGGGAAAGGTCCGCCATCACCATGACCGCTCCGTTGAGAACGCCAACGAGAAGCAGCTCCTTGCCTTCGTAGTCGCGATCAACCTCGGCGGCCAGCTCGGTGATCCGGTTGGCCAGCTGCTCCTTGGTCACAAGGATTTCCGTCACATCACCGCTGAGCTGGGTGGCTTCCACGCGCCTCAGCCTGCCATAGCACGATCGGCTACGCGGACTAGACCGACGGCTTCTTGCGACGGTCAGCTGACGCGAAGTCGTCCCGCGGTCCGTGTGACGGTTGCACCCGGAATCTGGATGGCCTTCTGCCCGTGCCAGTCGATGACCAAAGACTCCACCGCGCTGATGTGTCGCAGTGAAAGGTCTCCCAATCCATGGGTCAACAACCATAGGCGGATGATGCGCCGACGCAACGCGGCTGGCTGGGACTCCAGGGCGGCGCAGTCCAAAGTGTCGGTGCCGCCTAGTCCTTCTGCCGTACGGGATGCCTCGCCAGCCAGCCGATCGAGCAGCTCATTGTCGTCGCGTACCAGCTCCGCCGTTCGCGCCAGCGCCTCGGCAATGCCCGGACCTAACTCGGTTTCCATCGTTGGCAACACCGCCTCGCGTACCCGAACGCGGCTGAACCGCCGATCGACGTTATGCGGGTCCTGCCAGGGATCGAGCCCAAGCTCGGCACACACCTGTGCGGTCGTCGCACGGCGGAGCCGCAGAAACGGCCGAACAAAATGTCCGGCTCGCGGCGCCATACCCGCCAGCGACCGGCTGCCGGACCCACGAGCCAGGCCAAGTAGCACCGTCTCGGCTTGATCATCGAGCGTGTGGCCCAACATAACGGTGGCGGAGCGGACCCGGGCCTCGGCATCCAGCGCACGGTAGCGGGCTTCGCGGGCCGCTGCTTCCGGCCCAACAGCGGCGGAACCATCGACCTGAACGGCCGTGACGATTACGTCGTGGTAACCGATTCGATCCAGCTGGTCCTTGACCTGAGCCGCAATGGTGGCCGAGCCCGGTTGCAAACCGTGGTCGATGATCACGGCGGCATATTTCAGATCTCGACGACGTGCCACGTACCGAGCGGCAAAGGCAAGAGCAAGTGAATCAGCGCCGCCGGAGCAGGCGGTGACGAGTTGTACATCCTGCTGATTGAGCGCGACATCGACGGCCTGAACGGCGGCCAGAGTGGCCGGGCCGAGCTCACGACGACCCATAGCTGAGGTCTCGGGCTAGCCGGCCGTCAACTCAGGTTGCACGCGCGCTATCCAGAGCTTGGGATCGGCGATCTCGGCTGAGGTGGGGAGCGTTTCGGGTGAAGTCCAGACCCGGTTCAGGCCTGCCATGCCTACCTCGTCCTGCACGGCACGGCAGAACTTGGCCCCGTCGCGGTACTGGCGCATCTTGGCGTCCAGCCCGAGCAGCTTTCGGATGATCTTGTCAAAGCCCTGGCCCTGCCGGCGTACCGTGAACTTCGCCCGAATGGTTTCGACGGTCGGAATGACCTCGGGCCCCACGCTGTCCATGACGACATCCGCATGACCCTCGAGCAGCGACATGATCGCGGTAACCCGATCGACCGTCTCGCGCTGTGCTGGCGTCTGGACCAAGTCAATGATCGACACTTCTTGGTTCTGACTGACCGCCTCAAAGACCCGCTTGAGGGCGTCCCGCAGCATCTGAGACACGACAGCCGGATCCAGCTCGGCCGAGCCCACGATCTTGGCGATTTGGTCGTTGAGATAGCCCCGCAGCCACGGGACTGCCGCGAACTGGACTCGGTGGGTCTCCTCATGAAGGCACACCCAAAGCCGGAAGTCGGTCGGATCGACGCTGAGCTCGCGTTCGACCGAGACGATGTTGGGGGCGACTAGCAGCAGGCGGCCGCCCGGCGCGTTTGAATCAGCGCCGGGAAAGAAGGGGTCGAACTGGCCGAGGACCTTAGAGGAGAGGTAGCTCAGCAGCGCCCCGACCTCGATTCCGGTGATCCGGGGGCCGAGATTGGCCATTGTCGGATTTGACTGATTGAGGCGCTCAATCACCTTGGCGTTGAGCGGTAGCAGGATCTGCCGGAAGCCGTCGAGGTTGGCCTGGATCCAGCGGGGCCGATCGACGATAAGTATTGGAGCCGTGCCGCTATCGGCTTCCATGCCAGTGACCTCGTGGACGTACGACTCGGCTCGGGATGCGCAGTCGCGCAGCTCGGCAACGACGGCCGCTGCACCGTCGCGAGAAATGTCCGGACCGGGCTTGACGAGCTTCGTCGCCGTGTTGAGTGCAACGGTCCAGTCGACCATCGAGGTAGTCACGCGAGTGAGTCTATGTGCCGGTCCGCGACGGCTCGTGCGGTTGACCAGTCGCGCTCGATGCGTTTCTCCGCACACAGCCAAGTGTGAGCGGGAATGGTGGCAATCTCCCCTGCATTCGCGGTCATGTGCGGAACAACGCGACGATTGGCGTATAGAGCTAGATAGCAAGGCAGGCTGCGACCAGCAGCAGGGCAAGCGCGGGAAGGTCTCCGAGATCAATGCCGTGCGTATCGCTGAGCGAGACTAGGACTACCCCCTTGGGAAAAGGTTCGACGACCACCAGCACGATAGCCACCACGGCCAGCACGAGCGCTTGGAGCCTGCGGCGGCGGGTCTGAATAGGTCTCGACACCTCCCAGATGGTATCGGCTCCGTTGACCGGTCATGAG
>JBKPEY010000062.1:0-1589 GCA_046744405.1 Actinomycetota bacterium | reverse complement strand
ATCGGCTCGTCGATCCATCCACCTGGTATCGGCCGGGCTGCCGGCGTCGCGCAGCAGCAACGCTCCCGCGTCACGGTCGGCGACCGCATGCTGTTCGGCCCGCTCGTCAGGAACCACGCCCTGCCTCTCCAGCCCCACGTGGCAGTGCGCATCAACCAGTCCCGGCATCAGCCAGACCCCGCTGGCGATGGTCTTAGCGTCGCGGACCGGCTCGGTTCGAATGACCCCGTCGACTACCCAGAGGTCGCGATGCTCGTCCTCAGGGAGCACCACACCAGAGAAGTGCAGGCGGTCCCGCCCTGCACCAGGCTCGGGGCGCATGAGGTCTACTTGCCGAAGCGGCTGCGCAGTTCAGGGGGCAACTGGAACTCGGCCATAGCCTTCTCCAGCGCGGCCTGGTCGATCTCTCCGTTGCCGGATGCGGCAGGTTCAACGGCCGCCGGCTGCTGAGCTGCGTTGCGCTTTGCGGGATTTCCAGATACTCCGCGGACACTCTTCTTCTTCGACCGCGACTGCTGCTTCCGAGGGCCAGGCAAGCCAGGGATTCCCATTCCCGGCATACCGCCAGTCGCCAGGGAACTCATCATCTTGCGGGCCTCGAAGAAGCGGTTGATCAAGGTGTTCACATCCGACACACTGACCCCCGATCCCTTCGCAATGCGTGCGCGCCGGGATCCGTCAATGATCTTGGGATTATCACGCTCAGCCGGTGTCATCGAATGGATGATCGCCTCGATCCGATCAACTTCCCGCTCGTCGATGCCAGCGATCCTGTCCTTGATCTCACCCATTCCGGGCAGCATGCCGAAAACCTTCGACAGCGGACCCATCTTGCGGACCATCTGCATCTGCTGCAGGAAGTCCGCTAAGCCGAACTCTCCGCCATGCCCCGCTAGTTTGGCCGCCGCCTTGGCCGACTGCTCTGCGTCGAAGGTTTTCTCGGCCTGTTCGATCAAGGTGAGCATGTCACCCATCCCGAGGATCCGACTGGCCATCCTGTCGGGATGGAAGACGTCGAAGTCCTTCAGCGCCTCACCATTGGAGGCGAACATGATCGGCTTACCGGTCACCCGTGCGATAGAAAGTGCCGCACCGCCACGTGCGTCGCCATCGAGCTTGGTCAGCGCTACGCCGTCGAAACCGACGCCTTCGGCGAAGGCATTGGCCGTGTTGACGGCATCCTGGCCGATCATCGCATCGACGATGAACAGCACTTCGTCGGGATGAACGGCATCACGAATGTCGACGGCCTGCTTCATCATCTGGGCATCGATGCCGAGCCGACCAGCGGTGTCGACAATGACGACGTCATACAGGCGGCGCTCCGCCTCGGTGATCGAGGATCGGGCCACTGCGATGGGATCACCGCTCGGTTGATCGATGTCGCTTCGCGACGAGGTGTTGCCAGGCTCGGGCGCAAAAACGTGGACACCGGCTCGTTGGCCGACGACCTGTAACTGGTTCACCGCGTTCGGGCGTTGCAGGTCGGCCGCAACCAGCAGCGGGGAATGGCCCTGATCCTTCAGCCACAGGCCCAGCTTCGCGGCCAAGGTCGTCTTGCCGGAACCCTGTAAGCCGGCGAGCAGGAT
>JBKPEY010000589.1:0-7984 GCA_046744405.1 Actinomycetota bacterium | reverse complement strand
GAGGGCCGACCAAACGCCGATGTTGTAGGCGGTGTATACGCGGGCTGACCAGTCTGCGGCGGAGCTGCCGAGTAACCTGCCGGCTGGCCTTGTGGGCCGCCCACCGGAGGATAGCTGGGCGGAATCGGCTGCGAGCCCTCTTCAGGCACCACAAAGAGCGCGATGATGTAGAGCACGATCGGAACGCCGGTGAATAGTGAAATCACCACTGTGAGCACCCGCACCAACGTGGGATCCATGTTGAGGTAGTTCGCGACTCCAGCGCAGACACCACCCAAGACTCGGTTGGATTTGCTTCGCTCCAATCTCTTGGGCGCCTGCGGCGGGTAAGGGCTGCTCATGACTCACCTTTCACACTAGGGGGGATAGCTAAAGACGGTTCCGAGAGAGGACAAGGCCGAGAACACCGACGGCGACCAGACCCATAGGAGCCACGATTCTGATCACCTGCCAATTGAGAGGTCCGACGAAGGTTTGCCACAGCGATCCGAGTGCCACGCAGCTGAGCAGCAGGCCGAAGATCAAGGCAACGACGTCGTAGGTTTTTCTCATCGTTGCACCTCGATATTGCCGGCGTCTACGGATAGATCGAGGGTTAGGGTGTGCTGTCCCCGCTCGGCTGGCTGCGGATCGGTGACCTGGCCGGTGAGCTCCGAGCCAGCCCGAACCTCAGCGCCGTAGGCGCGAACGGCTCCAAGGTCAGCTCTGTAGTTAATCACAACGTTGGCATCTTCGGGCACCCTGACAATGAGTTGGCCGAGATCAACATGGGCTGCGTAGGTCACGTCACTGGTTACAGCGACCCGACTGAGATCGACCGAAAGCTTGCCAACCTCGGTCGAATCGCGGGCCGGTAGCTCAGCGAGGCTGGCGTATGCACGCACTGAAGTTGCGTCGTAGGGTGCACGGATTGCTGGTCCTGCTGCGGTGACGATCGCTACAGCGATCGCCAAGAGCACTCCCAGCGGGAGCAGACCACGGGCCCTGCCAAACCAGGTAGCGGCCAGCAGCGTCAATCCGATCACGAGCAACGCGGCCGCCAGGTAACCGGCGAGCGGGATCGCCAGACCAAGCGCCTGAGCAACTCCCAGCCCGGACAGCGTCAGCCCTAGAGCAATCACCGCGACTAGGCGGAGCCGCTTGGCTGACCGGGTGTCAGACATCTTTACTGGTGCCGATGGCGGCGGCTCCACATAGAGCCCTGCTGGATCAGGCTCAGCGAGAAATGCGGCGTGGTCCTCAGTTCCTGAATCTGACCCCGCCTGAGGCAGATTTTCCGGTGGCGGACTTGGCCACTCTTCAGCTGGCGCGGCAGAGGTTTGGCCGGGAGCTGCAACGTGCCGAGCGTGTTCGGCAATTCGTCGTTGCCATGCTTCCGCAGCTTGAGTGAACGGCGTCGGCGGCCCGGAATACTGCACAAATTCAGGAGTGACAGGCTGCGCAGGCTCGAAATGGGAATCCGTGGACTTGGAATCCACAGCCGGCGGCGCTGCCGTGAATCCTTTGTCTTGACGGCCCTTGTAGAAGCCGAAGTACCAAATGACTGCAATGACGATTGCCGGTCCGATGCCGAATGGACTGAGCCAACCGAAGACCGCAAACGTTGCGAGACTGGTTATCACGACAAGGGTGATCCAAAGCTCCCGCGGCCAGCGCCGGACCGATTCGCCTAATAGATCCTCGACCGGTGCTTTATCGCTACCGTCGACTGGGATGAGCAACCAACCTGCAAGGTAGAGAACCAGCCCAATTCCACCGCTCAACGCGAGTAGCACCCAGCCAACCCGGACCAGCACCGGATCAATGCCCCAGTGCTGCGCTAAGCCGCCAGACAGACCGGCGACCTTGGCATCCGTCGCACTGCGGCGGATCGTCCAGATCGAGCTCATGCGGTCCATCCTGCCGGGCGGGCTACGCTCGAACTATCAGGGACGCCCCCCAATGCTCCCGGCTGTTGGCGGAAAGGATGGAACCATTCCGGCCGCCCGAACGTCCAAGTTCTTTGGGCTCGGGGACAAGTCGGGGACGACCCTGCTGGTCGTACGCCAAGACGCGTGTGAGGCTGGATCATTATGACGGCGACGGACTCGAGTCAACTCGAGCCTGATCTTCACCACCCCGAGACTGGGCCCACGCAGCACGCCGGCGACGCCCCGCCCAGTCCGGAGCCGTCTGCAGAAAGTGTGGAATTACCGGTGCCCGTCAAGGCATCGCCCCCCGCTGCAGGTGAAGCCCCAGACTCCAGAGCCCCAGATTTTGGTGAGCGACCACGTGCGACCCGAGTAGCTGAGGGTGCGTGGTTGGGCGGGGTCTGCACGGGACTGGCTCGGCATCTGGGGTGGCCG
This sequence comes from Actinomycetota bacterium, assembly GCA_046744405.1. Lineage (GTDB taxonomy): Bacteria > Actinomycetota > Actinomycetes > Propionibacteriales > Propionibacteriaceae > Microlunatus. The sequence goes on along the minus strand of JBKPEY010000589.1, from coordinate 5,639 downwards.
TTGATGGCCGTCAGAGTCGCGTTCGTCGCGTTGGCGACCTTCCAATTCATCGGTGTCATCGCCTACGGCGCACTGTGGCTGTTGCTGCCGCCCGAGTCGACAGTCAAGGCTCCCGGTCTGGAATCGGCGACTCGGGCTGGCATGCGAGATCAGACCAAACCCAAGCGGCGGATCGACTGGGGCATGTTGCTGGCCTTGATCGCTCTGGGGATAGGCCTGTTGTGGATCATGCAGAACACCGGATTGGGCGTCAGTTCGCAGCTGTTCTGGCCGGTGGCATTCGCTTGTGCCGGAGCCGCGCTGGTGTGGCGCCAGGCAGACTCGGCACAACAGAAGCGCTGGCGCGATGAGGCGGGCGGCAAGGTGTGGCTCGCCCCGTTCGTAGCTCGTGGCGGCTGGCCATCACTAGTGCGAGTGATCATCGGTCTTGGGCTGGTCGGTGCGGCATTCGGCATCGTGCTCGCCCAACGGGGCCAGATTTCTCAATTGCCTGATGTCATGGCGATGACGATGCTCGCGCTGGCAGGCGTAGCGATCGTCCTGGCGCCGTGGCTGCATCGCTCGCGTACGGCCCTCAACCAGGCGAGAGCGGAACGGGTCCGCGCCGACGCTCGAGCCGATATGGCAGCGCACCTGCATGACTCCGTGCTGCAAACGCTGGCGATGATTCAGCGGCAGGCCGATGATCCCAAGGCGGTACAGCAGTTGGCTCGTCGCCAGGAGCGGGAGCTGCGCAACTGGCTCTACGGTGATGAGCTGCACGAGGCGACGCTCAAGGCCGCTCTTACCGCGGCTGCTGCGGAGGTGGAGGATGAGCGCGGGGTACCTGTCGAGCTGGTGACGGTTGGCGATTGCGACACCTCAGAATCAATCCAGGCACTGGTCCGCGCCGCGCGGGAAGCCATGGTGAACGCGGCAAAGCACTCCGGTGCTGACAAGATCGATGTCTATGCCGAGGTGGATGAGGAATCCGTCGAGGTGTTTGTCCGTGACCGCGGCAAGGGCTTCGACGTCGACGCTGTGGCGCAGGATCGTTTGGGCGTCAAGGGCAGCATCATTGATCGCATGGCACGGCACGGTGGTACGGCAACGATCCGTTCGGCAGGGAGCGATGGCACCGAGGTACGACTGGAGATCAAGAGATGACCGAAACCACAAATCAGCAGAACTCGCAGAGCGCGCCGGCTGAGCGGGGGCCGTACCGGGTCGTCATCGTCGATGATCATGCGATGTTTCGCACCGGTGTCAAGGCTGAGATCGGCCGTTCGGTGGCTGTTGTCGGCGAGGCGGCCGATGCGGAGCGGGCGATCGCCGTCATTCTGCAGACCCAGCCGGACGTGGTGCTGCTTGACGTGCATCTACCAGGAGGGGGTGGCGTCGAAGTCATCCGCAAGGTGCACGAGAAGAATCCCGAACAAAAGTTCCTCGCTTTGTCAGTATCCGATGCTGCCGAGGACGTCATCGGTGTCATCCGGGCCGGTGCTCGGGGTTACGTCACGAAGTCGATCAGCGGCACTGAGCTGATCGATGCGATTCGCCGGGTCGCTGAAGGCGATGCGGTGTTCTCGCCGCGGCTAGCGGGATTCGTGTTGGACGCCTTCTCCGGATCCATTGATCTTGCGACGGTGGATGAGGATCTGGATCGGTTGTCGCAGCGGGAGCGTGAAGTGCTCCGGCTGATTGCCCGCGGCTACGCGTACAAGGAAGTGGCCAAAGAGTTGTTTATCTCGATCAAGACGGTCGAGACCCACGTCAGCAGCGTGCTGCGCAAGCTGCAGCTCTCCAACCGCCATCAACTCACCCGCTGGGCAACCGACCGCAGGCTCGTTTGAAATTGCTCCGCTCGCTGCGCTCGCTCCGCGCGGATCGCGCTTGGTAGCCGCCTACTTCGTCGTCGCTCGGGGACGAAAGGCGTGTCCCCTCCCTCCTCCTCAGCACGGTGGCGCGCGATCCGGCTTGCAGCTCATTTCAACAGCCCGCCGCCGCTAGTGTCGGGGCCATGCAGCTCGCGCATCAGATCTTGGTGCTCTTCCATCTGATCGGCCTAGCTGCCCTGTTGGGTGGCTTTCTTGTCCAGATCAGGTCCAAGCAGCCCGAGATCAATGCGTCGATGCTGAACGGGTCATTCACCCTTCTTATTACTGGCCTTGCGCTGGTCGCCTTGGAAGATATCGGGCCGGATCCGGTGAACCACTTCAAGATCATAATCAAGCTTTTGATTACGGCCGTGATCGTCGTTTTGGTGGCAAAGAACCGTAAGTTCGCCACGATCCCACGTGGACTCTGGGGACTGATCGGGGGCCTGACCATCGCGAATACCGCACTTGCTGTGTTGTGGCAGTAAGGTCGATCGTGGGGTGAGGTTGTGACCGAAGATTACGGTCCCATAGAGGGTCTACTCAGATGAGGCTTTCGGCTCGCGTCGACTATGCGCTGCGGGCGTTGTCCGAGCTCGCCGCTGCCAACGCCCCGCGTACGGTGGAGCAGCTCTCCGAGGCGCAGCACATACCTAACAAGTACTTGGAAAGCATCTTGGGCGAGCTGCGCCGAACCGGTTTGCTGCGCAGCCAGCGCGGTCCCGAAGGCGGCTATCGACTGTCTCGGCCAGCTGAGCAGATCAGCATTGCAGATGTGATCCGGGCACTCGACGGCGAATTGGCCAACGTCCGCGGCAGCCGCCCGGAGAACCTTGCCTACGTAGGGGCAGCTGCCCCGCTACAGGAGGTCTGGATCGCGCTGCGAGCCTCGGAGCGGACGATTCTGGAGGGCGTCACCTTAGCCCATGTGGTTTCTGGTCAGATGCCGAAGCCAGTCGCCGCGCTGGTTGCCAATCCGGCGGCCTGGAGCTGATCGTCTGTAGACACCCTTCCGTCCGGTGGCTGAGATGTGCGCTGAACACGGCTAGGTCCGACAGTTAAGATTCTCGCTAATCCCTACAGACTCGATAGAGAAAGTCTTTCAGGACCTTTAGTGAGAAAGCTCGTCGTTGTCGCCTTGGTAGGCCTCGTCGCCCAGTTGGTCGACGGCGGTCTCGGTATGGGCTACGGGGCGACCTCATCTACACTGCTGGTTCTTGTCGGGCTGACACCGCTTGCTGCCTCAGCGTCAGTGCACTTCAGTGAGCTGGGAACCAATCTGGCCTCGGGGTTGGCGCACTGGCGACTGCGAAACATCGATTGGCCCGTGGTGGCACGGATTGCCGGCCCAGGCGCGATTGGTGCGTTCCTCGGGGCGACGGTGTTGTCGATGTTGTCCACCGAATGGGCCAAGCCGTTGATGTCGGTGATCTTGGCCCTGCTGGGCAGCTACATAATCGTTCGCTTCGTCATCGGCATCCGGCCGCAGCTGAAGAAACGGCTCACCACGCGGTTCCTGGCCCCGCTCGGTCTGTTTGCCGGCTTCGTTGACGCTACCGGTGGTGGCGGCTGGGGTCCGGTCGCCACCCCAGCACTGCTCAGCGGGGGTCGGCTAGAGCCTCGCAAGGTCATTGGTTCGGTCGACACTGCCGAGTTTGCGGTGAGTGCGGCGGCCAGCGTCGGCTTTCTCATCGGGATCGGCGCATCCGGCATTAGCTGGGGTTTCGCGCTTGCGCTGCTTGCCGGCGGCCTGGTTGCTGCCCCCGTTGCCGCGTACCTGGTCAGGATTGCGCCAGCGCAGCTGCTTGGCGTGGCCGTCGGCGGGCTGATTGTGCTGACCAACCTGCGAACGATCTTGAGCAACTTCGAGGTGTCTGGATCAGCCCGGATCCCGGCTTACCTCGGGGTTCTAGCGGTTACCGCGCTAGCCCTCTATATCTCGATGCTGCGTAGCAAGCAGCAAGCGGTCACACCCTCCAGCGACCCAGTGCTGGAGTCCGTCAACGCCTGATTGCGCCTCTTTGAGCTTGGATGATCGCGGACGGAAGTCGCACCTGATCACTCGCTAAGTCGCAGGCCTACGACCTTTCCGGCGCGGAACTCAGCCTCAGCGTGCCCCAGAACTTGCCGGCCGCGGTCGTCCCGCCAAGTCCGTACGCTCCAGCTGACCCGATGGCCGGCCACCTGCTTGCGGGTCGGGTCGACATGGAGGTCAGTGGTGAGGTGCTCGCGCACGAAGCGCCCGATCCGCTGGCGGCCGCGCAGCCCTTCCCGATCAGGGAACGGTGGTCCCGACCACAGTTCAGCGTCGTCGGCGAAGCAGCTGAGCACCGCGGCCGAGTCGCGGCGCCGCCAGGCTTGTTCGAATGCCTGCGCGGCCAGGAACTTCTCGGCCATAGCTTCCCCGTGGGCCAGCAGCTCAGCGATGAAGGCCGGGTCGCGGTTGAGCTTTGAGGCGGAGCCGAGCTTCCGCGACAGCTGGGGCCGCGGCAACTCGATCAGCCGAACCACTATCTGCTTGTACCGGCCATCCTCGGCAAGCCGGCCCTGCTCCAGCAGCTGGTCGATCTTCTCTATGAACCCAAGCTCTTGGTGCAGCGATAGGTTGCCGGCGAGCTCGTTGCGCCGGTCGGCGATCTCGACCACAGACCGCGGCTCCTGGTCCCGGCGGGCCGGGTTGATCTGGATCACCCACAGCTCATCCGGGCGAGCATCGACCAGCTCCCTGACCGGCGGGTTTTGGGAGAACAAGCCATCCCAATAGGTGCCGCCGCCGACCGGAACCGCGCGGAACAGGTTCGGAATGGCCGCCGAGGCCAAGATCATTTCCACGGTGATCGGCTCGTGGCGGCTGTTGAACGCCCGGAAGCTCCCAGAGAGGACATCTACAGCCCCGAGCACAAGCATCGGCCCCGAGGCACCGGCCTGGCCAGCCTTGGCAGCCAACCGGTCGAAGTCGACCTGCCGCTCGACCATCGCCCGGAACTCCCGAAGCGCCTGCACTGAGGTCGGGGTGTGATAAGGGCTGACGGCTGGCAGGACGACCAGATTTTCCAATTTCGCCGCCCACACCACCCAGGCATTGACCAGCTGCTCTAGGGGCGTGTTGGCCGAGTTGTCGGCCCAGAACCCCTCCAGCCGGCCGCCGGCCGCGGCCGGGTCGCCGTCGAGTAGCGCCGACCAGGCGAGCAAGGCGCACACCGCTCCACCCGAGGTGCCGCTCAGGCCGACGATCTCGACCTCGGCCAACTCCTCGGCCCCGAGCAACCGCTTGAGCACTCCCGCGGTGAAGGCGGTGTGACTGCCGCCGCCCTGACATGCGATAGCGACCCGGATAGGTCCGGTCTCGGTCATCCGCACACTGTACGGGAGCGTTGGTTGCTGTGCCGCTGCGCGGATTGGGCTAGAGCAATGGGCGAAGCGGCGTTAGGACGGTCTCTGAAAACTTGACCATGGCATGCCGCCGCTCCCAGTCCTGAAGTGTCAGCTCAACGGTGTTAGTGGAGTCGATCGCAAAGATCTCTTCCATCTGCCTTGCCACATCGTGGTTGAAGGCCTCCATGTTGAGTTCGTAGTTCCCAAGAAGGCTCACCCGATCGATGTTGGCGGTGCCGATCGTCGACCACTGTCCGTCGATCGTGGCGGTCTTCGCGTGCACCATCGCCCCTTGATAAAGCAGCAGATGTACGCCGCTGCGGAGCAAGTGGCTGTAGAAGCCGCGGGACAACCAGTCGGCCACGATGTGGTTGGACTCTGCAGGAATGATGATCCGAACGTCCACAC
>JBKPEY010000255.1:0-1445 GCA_046744405.1 Actinomycetota bacterium | reverse complement strand
CCGACGGTATGCGAGGACGACGGGCCGATGCCGACCGAGAACATGTCTAGGGCGCTCAGAGCCATCAGGGAATCTCCGGCCCACTGGGGTCGATGTCCGCCAGGAAACGCGTCAAAACGTCAGGCACTTCGCCTCTCTGAGCCAAGGTTAATATGGGACTAGTATATCAATCGCCGAAATGAGTATGTTTCTCGGAATAACAGAATGTCAACCGCGACAAACGCGAGGGATGGCAACCATGACGATCCAGGAGACGCAGGACCTGCAGGACGGGCTCGACCCGGCAGCCTCCCTGGCCTCCCTCTCCTATGAGCGCATCAAAATGAAGCTGATCATGCTCGACATTCGGCCCGGCAGTCCGATCAACGACGGTGCGCTCGCTGCCGAACTCGGGGTAGGCCGTACTCCTGTGCGCGAGGCGCTGAAGCGACTGGAGACCGATCACTTGGTCGTCTCGTACGCTCGACGCGGCACGTTCGCCACCACCGTCGACGTCACCGAGCTCGGTGCGATTTCTGACATTCGGCAGCTCTTGGAGCCCCACGCGGCGCGCCGGGCAGCTGAAAACGCGACTCCACGCCTGCGCACCGAGCTACGCGATGCCGCTGAGAAAATCCGTCATCTGGAGATCGCTGACGGGGATCGGAACAATTTCCTACGCGAGGATATGAGGGTTCACCGTCTCATCTACCGCGCCAGCGGCAACGCTCACTTGGAAAACGTTCTGATCCGCTACGACAACCTGGCCACCCGAATCTGGTGCTTGGTGATCGACAAGTTGCCGGACCTGGTCGAGCACATCCGCGATCACGCTCGCCTGCTCGAAGCGATCGCCGACGGCGATGGCGACACAGCTGCTCAACTCGCGCTCGATCACGTAACCGGGTTTGACCAAGCCATCCGCCGATTTCTTTAGCTCTCAACAGACAACAGCGACAAGGGCGAGCAACAAGTCATAAGTAACAGTCAGAGAGGCGACCGACGTGTCTGAACACTTCAGCGAAAGCGAAAACCCAGTAATCCCCGCCCCGACTCCCAAGGCGACTCGGCCAATGTCGAATCGGGATTGGTGGCCGAATCAGCCGAACCTGCAGGTTCTTCACCAACACTCGCCCCTGTCCGATCCGATGGACGAGGACTTCAACTATGCAGAAGCGTTTAAGACCCTCGACGTAGACGCGCTGAAGCGAGACATTTTCGAGCTGATGACAACGTCCCAGGACTGGTGGCCCGCCGACTACGGCCACTACGGGGGCCTCTTTATCCGGATGAGTTGGCACGCCGCTGGGACGTACCGCATCGCCGATGGTAGGGGCGGTGGGGGCAGCGGCGCTCAGCGCTTTGCCCCACTCAACAGTTGGCCCGACAACGCGAGCCTCGACAAGGCGCGCCGGTTGCTCTGGCCGATCAAGCAGAAGTACGGCCGCAAGATCTCCTGGGCCGAT
>JBKPEY010000409.1:0-1463 GCA_046744405.1 Actinomycetota bacterium | reverse complement strand
GATAAGCCAGGCGGCGCTGGTCTTGATCATGCCGTCGGACTGGTTGAAGCGCGGCGCCTCGGGAGGCAGCGTACGAGCCTTGGCAAAGCTGATCAACGGGTTGGTGAAGAATGATCCAGCACTCCAGGTGTCATGATCATCTTCAACCAGCACCATCCCTTTGGTGGTGCGCAACGCAAGCACGGCCTGACGAACCTCCGATGCCGGAGCCCGTTGGCCCACCTCGATCCCCAGTGCTCGTGCCAGCTCCAGATAGCGAATCGGCTGGGACATCGAGCCAAGCCGAAGCTGAAAGGTCACCGAGAGCACCAGAAATCGTCCAGGGTCGGACTTGAATCGCGAGGTGCGGTATCCGAAGCCGCATTCGATCGGAAAAAGCGTCTTGATCTGCCCGGTCGACCGGTCAAGGGTGCGCACAGTGGAGATCAGCTCACTGACTTCGGCCCCGTACGCGCCGACATTCTGGATCGGTGTCGCACCGACTAGGCCTGGGATACCCGACATGGCCTCCAGGCCGCTCCACTCACGCTCTATGGCGAAACCCACCAGCGGGTCCCATGGTTCGCCGGCCGACACCCTGACCACCGCAGCGGAGCATGCCGCGGTGTCCTCATCTATCCCACATGTGGCGATCTTGATCACCGTGCCGTCGAAGCCGGCGTCACCGATCAGCAGATTCGAGCCGCCGCCGAGAATCAGCAGTGGTTCGCCACGAGCGTCGAGAGTCCGCACGGTCTCCACCAGCTCCGCCTCGGTATCGATCGTGATCATCTCGCGTGCGAGGCCACCAACCCGCAACGTGGTGTGGTTGGCCAATAGCTCGCACCCTTCCACCAGCTCAGGGCGCATGGGAGGTTCCATGATCAAGATGCGGAACCCGCACTCCTAGATCAACTTCTGCTCGAGCGGCGCCAAGGACCTTCTGTCCGTCACTGACTGCTTCGATGTTGACGGTAACGAGGGACCCATCGATTGCGGAGACAGTGCCACCAAACACCACCTCAATGCCGTCAACGTCGTCGGGCACTAGCACCGGGCGGGTGAACCGGACGGCGTAGGAGATCACCCGGCTGGGGTCGCCTACCCAGTTGGTGACGACGCGAAGCGCCGTTCCCATGGTGAGCATCCCGTGGGCAATGACACCTGGAAGGCCAAGCTGCCTGGCGAAGTGCTCTGAGTAATGGACGGGATTGAAGTCTGTCGAGGCACCGGCGTAGCGAACCAGCCGTTCCCGAGTGAATCGAACGGTTAGCGCCGGCAAGCTCGTGCCGATTTCCACCCCGTCAACCACGGTTGCTTTCACGCCGCTGCCTCTCGAGCATGGGCGAAGGTGGCCTGCGCGCTACAGACCGGCTCTCCTTCGCGGCTTGTGATGTCCACGGTTGCCGAGATGAGCTCGGAGCCCGAACGCAGCCGGACCTTGTTGATCGTGACGGTCGCGATGACGACGTCGCCAGCGTGTA
>JBKPEY010000314.1:0-9556 GCA_046744405.1 Actinomycetota bacterium | reverse complement strand
GAATTGTGCGCGTCCCAGTCGGACTTGATCACCACGTACTCCACGGCCGCCAGGTGCAGCCCGCCACGCTTATCAGGTGCGTAGACCAAAGCTTCTGGACGTGCGGCATCGATCGCAGGATCCTTGACAAGATCACCTTTTACGTAGTGCACGCCCATTGCGCCCATCTGGGGTTCAGTGATGCAGGTGATTCCGGCGGTATCGGCCAAGATCGAATAGCCCGACTTCTTTGCCACGTTGAGACTTTGGTACTTCGCTGTCACGGACTGGGCCGCAGTCATCGCATCTCCGGGGTCACAGTTGCCGCATGCAAATGCGGCGCCCGCCTGACTTGCGAGCAAGAGCCCAGCGATGATCATCGGAAGGACGGTGCGGAGGCGTTTCATGACCCCTCCTGGACTTCGTAGATCTCCTCAGCGACGAGGCCGTGTGCCTCGCGATGGACTGTTGCTGCAGCGTCGGGATTTGGGGCCTCGACGAGGCAGAAGATCTTGCCGTGTTTGCCGTCCACCCAATAGCGCAGATAGCTGACGTCGTAGCTACCTTGGGTTTGCAGGTCGGCCTGGTGTGCTTTGCCCACGTCCTCGAACCCCACTTCACCGTTGAGGTTGTGGACATCCATGTAGAGCGGCATCGCTCCTCCTTCGGCGGAAGTTTTCTAACGACCCTAGGAGCGCATGATCAACTACTCATGGGAGCTGAGCTCCCAAATTGCGCAGACGACTACCTAGATTTCGTGGCCGCCGATACCGATACGCGGTGTGCCTCGATGAGGCCCAACCTTCGTGCCTCCTGGGCGGCGCTCTTGCGAGTGGTAACGCCGAGTTTGCCAAGAATCGCAGACACGTGGTGCTCGACAGTTCTCACCGAGATGAACAAGTGTGCTGAAATCTCATCATTGGACTGGCCCGAAGTCAGGAGTTCGAGAATTTCCTGCTCGCGTGCGGTCAATCCGCGTGGGTGAGTCCGGGTCGCCGTACGCGCACCTGCCGGAATGGAGCGGATGCCAAGGTCGCGCATGGTCTGACGTACCAGCCGGGCCGCCGCCTCAGCACCAAGATCAGAAAGCCGAGCCAGCGACAATCGAAGCAGCGCTTCCTCCTTGGTATCGAGCAGTGCCAACGCAGCTTCGTAGCGAGAGCCCAACCGATCCCAGAGCAGGGCAGCCCGGCCGCCCTCGCCTGCGAGCTGTGAGGCGAACGGCTCGATATCGACCGCTTGCGCCGTCCCGCCGAGACGGCGCGTCCAGATAGCCATCCAACAGCGATCGACAGCTGTGGCACCGGCGGAGAAAGACCGCACCCGATCTAGTTCCGAGACAGCCGTATCCAACCGGCCCTCCAGCCAGCACGCCTCGGTTCGGGCAATTCCCACCGGTCTGATCCACTCCGGCTCCCCGAGTCCTAGCGCCGACTCCATTGCCTCATCCAGATATGGCCAGAAACCCTCCTGGCCTCGACGGGCCATCACCTTCGCTGTACTGCACAGTGGCCTAAGCCGATTCCATGGCGACAGCTTGTGCTGATCGAGCAGGGCGTGACTCAACGACATGCATTCAGTCCAGCGTCCGTTTTGTTCCAGAACTGCCGTGCGCTGGCCTTGCAAACACACCACGAAGGTGCCGATGTCGTGCTCCTCGCAATAGGCGAATGCGTCGCCGTAAGAGCGCTCGGCCTCTCCGGGCCGGAGATCCTCGCAGTACCACATGTACGCGCGCGCGAAGGCGCGGCCGGCCTGTTCCTCATGGCCACCAGATAAGGCGGCCTCGAGTGCGGTCCGCATGGGCATGGCCCAGTCCTCACCCAAGGCTCGGACCGCTTTAGCTTCGGTGTCGAGGGCATCGCTGATCACGTCAGTGAGCCGGAGCTGCTTTGCCATCTCGCGGGCTTGTCGCGCCATCGCCATGCCCTCTTCATAGCGAGCCTCGGCCACCTCGTGAGACGCCATCCTTTCGTACGCCCGCGCAATCTCTGGGCCGGATCCACACTCCTGTGCCAGCTCCAGTGCTGCCTCGCGAGCTTCCTTGGCTTCGGCACCACGGCACAATCGCCACTTCGCCACAGATAGTCTGAGCAGCGACTGTGACTCACGGCTTAGATTTCGGGCCTCCCGCCACAGCTCGAGAGCCGCGGTGCGCATCGCGGCCGACTCCTCCCAGCGATCTACCAGCGCCAGTTCCTGTGCTAGTGCATCTGACAGCTCGGCCCTAGTGGAGATATCAATCGCCATCGCACACCGCAGGGCGCGGGAGTATTGGGCCGCGGCTTCCCGATGGGCCGCCAACTCCGCTGCACGCCGGCCGGCACGTGACCCGTAGCGGACAACCAAATCGTCCCTGCCGGCCCCTTCGGCATGGAAGGCCAGTCGGGCGTCGTCATCGCAGCCGGAGGCGAGCAGCGCCTCCGTGATCTTGTTATGAATGCTTGCTTTGCGGTACGGCGGAACGGCCACGTCGATCACCACACGGGCGATCTCATGACGGAATCGAAGATCATCTCCATCTTTGATCAACAGCCCATGACTGATCAGCTCATCCATGATCAGCGGATCGTCGATCAGCGATACCAGCAGCTCAGCCGGAAGCCGCGACCCGATCAACGCAGTCGTGTCGAGCACATCGCGCGCCGGGGCCGTCAACGTCGAAGTACGAGCGAGGACGGCATCGCGGATCGACGCCGGCAAGACGTCACTGCCCGCTTGCAGCACCTCGGCAACGAAGAAGGGATTTCCGGCGGTCAGCTCATGAAGTTCGGTTGGGTCGATCTTCGTGCCGTGCGCAAGAGCCGCGACGGCTCCCATTGAGAGCGGTGGGAGGGTGAGCCGACGGGTGGCTCGTTGGCTGGCCAACGCTCCCAGCGTGAGCCGGAGTGGATCGTCGGCCACGAGGGCGTCGTCGCGATACGTGACAAGCAGAAGCACCGGCAGGTATTGAATCCGCCGGCCGAGGTAGCTCAGCAGGTCGAGCGTCGCCTCGTCAGCCCAATGGACATCCTCGATCACGAGGACGGCAGGCGTACGCATGTCGCTGAGTTGTCGCAGTAGTGCGCCATAGAGCTGATCTCGTCTAGCCTCCGCCCGGCACAGCCTGAGCAGCTCACCGTCTAGGTGACTCGCGATGTCCAACAGCGGTCCCAGTGCGGCTGGAGTGAACAAACCGTCGCAGCCGGACCAGAGCCAGCTCGCCTCGTTCAATTCCTCGGCAAACTGCTCCATCAGCACGGATTTGCCTACGCCGGCCTCGCCGGAAATGAGCACGAGCCGGCCCTGTCCGTGGCCTGCCTCATCCGCATACTCGTGCAACGCGGCCAGCTGGCTCTCCCGCTCGATCAGCCGCATCAATCGATTGTCCGCCGCAACGGACCTTAGCGCCATACGGCAGTCGGCGTAGTTGGCGTCGGCGTAGCGGCATGATCACTCATCGTTATGTCGCACAGTGCACGGTGGGGTTCCACGTAGCGAAGGTGCCAGCAGGATTGTCCTTCCAGATCCATACGTGCAATGAGTAGAACGGCGGCAGCCCGTACCGGTTGGGTGCATTGGTGAAGTTGAACTCCTGACCAAAGAGCATCGGCGGGGCCGGCGTGACACCTTCGGAACTCTGCGGTAGCACCTGCTTGGCATCCCAATCGCCCTGGATCACCACGTATTCCAGTGCAGCCAGCTGGAGCCGCCCGTGCCCGTCAGGTGCATACACCAGAGCCTCCGGATGTTTGGCATCAATCGCAGGATCCTTCACAAGATCACCTTTGACGTAGTGCACGCCCATTGCGCCCATTCCCGGCTCTGCGATGCAGGTAGTCCCGGCGGTATCGGCCAAGATCGAATATCCGGCCTTCTTCGCGAGATTCAGGCTGTGGTACTTCGCCGTGGCGGCATGAGCCGGAGCAGTGATGGACGGCTCGACGTTGTGCTGGGGGCGTGCGAACGCAGTGACCGCCGAACCCGCGAGCGTGACGCTTGTGATGGCAACTGCAAGAGTGCGGAGCGATTTCATGACCCCTCCTGCACTTCGTAAATCTCTTCAGCGACAAGGCCGTGCGCCTTCCGGTGGACAGTCGCTGCGGCGTCGGCGGTCGGGGCCTCAACGAGGCAAAAGATCTTGCCTTGTCTCCCGTCCACCCAATAGCGCAGATAGCTGACGTCATAACTGCCCTGGGTCTGCAGGTCCGCTTGGTGTGCTTTGCCGACATCCTCAAAGGTGACTGCACCATCGAGGCTGTGGACATCCATGTAGAGCGGCATGGCTCCTCCTTCAGTCGGGATATGTACCTGACCGTAGGAGTGAACGAGCTACTTGATCATGAGGGGTGATCCCTCAAATTGGCCGCCTGACTACCTAGATTTCGAAGCCACCGGCGACAGATCTTGGGCTGCCAGACCGAGCTTTCGTGCCTCGACAGCCGCGCCTTTGCGTGAGTCGGTTCCCAGCTTGGCGAGGATTGCAGACACATGGTTCTCGACGGTTCTGACCGAAATGAACAGGCTGCCTGAGATCTCCTCGTTGGAGTTGCCCTTGGCAAGCAGTTGGAGAATCTCTTGCTCCCGGGGGGTGAGGCCGCGTGGGTGAGCCCTCGTCGCGGTACGTGCGCCGGCGGGAATGGAACGCATGCCGAGGTCCCGCATGGTACGGCGTACGACACGTGCGGCCGCCTCTGCGCCAAGATCAACGAGCCGCGCCAAGGCCTCTCGGAGGTTGGCCTCCTCCTTGGTGTCTAGCAGCGCCAAGGCGGCTTCATAGCGGTACCCCAAGCGATCCCACAATTCCGCGGCATGTGCGGCGTTGCCGCCCGCCTGCGATGCGAATGGCTCAAGATCAATTGGCTCTGCAGCTCCGGTGAGGCGTCGGGCCCACAGTCCAGCCCAGCGCTGATAAGGAACAATCACTCCGGCTGAGGCATCGCGTGCCCGATCCAGCTCGGCCCGTGCGGCATCTAGTCGACCTTCGAGCCAGTACGCCTCAATGCGTGCCACTTGCACAAAGAGCAGCCATTCTGGCTCGTCGAGGCCGAGGGCTAAGTGCATCGCTTCGTCGAGATCTGGCCAATATCCATCTTGTCCTCGGCGCGCCATCACTTTCGCCTGATAGGTCAGCGGCTGCATCCGATTTGTGGGGCAGAGCGATCGCTCGTCAAGCATGGCGTGCGTGATGGACAGGCAATCGTCCCAGCGGCCAAGCTTCTCAAAAACCCCGGCGTGGTCGGCCAACAGGCAGTTGCTGGAGGTGCCAATCTCGTGCACATCGCAGTAGGCCATGGCTTGGTTGTAGAGCTGTTCACCTTCCTCATTGCGGAGGTCGCCGCAATACATCCAGTACAGACCCGCGAAGGTTTCGCCGACTCGATACTCATGGCCGCCGGCCAGCGCTAAATCCAGCGCTGCCTGCATCGGGACGGTCCAGTCATTACCCATGGCCCGGACGATTTGAGCTTCAGCGCCGAGGGAATCGCCGATCACGCCATCCAGGCCGAGTTGCTCTGCCATCTCGCGCACCTGCCGGAGGACAACAAGGCTGTCCTGGTAACTACCTTCGACTATCCGGCGATTCGCAAGAGCGGCGTATGCACTTGCTAGCTGTGGGCTAGGGCCGAGCGGCTTGGCCAGCTGCAGCGCTGCATCCGCAGTCCGCCGGGAGTCGGCTCCACGGCACAGCCGCCAAAAACCCGAGGCAAGAGCTAATAACGAATCAGACTCACGTTCGACGCTGCCTAGCTCGTGCCAGAGCTGTACGGCTTCGGAGCACGCCTCGGCCAAGTCATCCCATCGATCAACGAATTCGAGTTGCTCGCCAAAGTTACCCAGTAACTCGGCCCGGGTGCGGGTATCGGTCGCTGGCACAAAACGCAGGGCACGCTCGAACTGAGCCGCCGCTTCCCGGCGTGCGCCCAGCGCAGCGGCACGCCGGCCCGCCCTCGGCGCGTACCCGAGGACCAGCTCGGCATTTTCCGCACCCTCAGCGTGGAAGGCTAACTGTGCGTCGTCGTCGCTGCCGGAGGCGAGCAACGCCTCCATGATCTTGGTGTGAATGGCCGCCTTGCGGTACGGCGAAATAGCTCCCTCAATCGCCACTCGCGCTATCTCGTGGCGGAATCGAAGATCATCGCCGTCCTTGATCAATAACCCATGGCTGATCAGTTCATCGGTGATGAGCGGATTGTCGATCAAGCACACGAGGAGATCAGACTGCATCCGGGAACCGATCAACGCCGCCGTATCGAGCGCCTCGCGCGCCGGCGTGCTCAGCGTGGTGGTACGGGCGAGGACGGCATCGCGAACGGACTCCGGCAGAGCGTCGCTGCCGGCTTGCAGCACCTCGGTGACGAAGAACGGGTTGCCGGCGGTCAGCCGATGCAGTTCGGTTGCCTCGATCTTCGTGCCTTGCGCCAGGATTGCAACGGCGGCTGCTGACAGCGTTGGCACGCTGAGACGGCGGGTCGCTCGTTGGCTTGCTAATCCACCCAAGGTGAGCCGCAGTGGATCGTTCGACACCAGGGCGTCGTCGCGATAGGTAGCCAGTAGTAGCACCGGCAGATGTTGGATCCGGCGGCCGAGGTAGCTCAGGAGATCCAGGGTTGCTTCGTCGGCCCAGTGAACATCTTCAATAACCAGAACGGCGAGCGTTTGCATGTCGCTGAGCTGTCGTAACAACGCGGCATACAGCTGATCTCGTTTCGCCTCAGCCCGGGAGAGCCGGAGCAGGTCGCCATCCAACTGGGTCGCGATATCGAGAAGAGGCCCGAGTGCGGCTGGCGTAAAAAGACCGTCGCAGCCTGACCAAAGCCAGCGAGCGCTCTTCAACTTCTGAGCAAACTCTTCCAGCAGCACGGATTTGCCTACGCCGGCCTCGCCGGAAATGAGGACGAGCCTGCCTTGCCCGCGGCTTGCCTCGGCCGCGTACTGCTGCAACGCGGCCAGCTGGCTCTCGCGCTCGATCAGCCGCATTCATTGATTGTGCGCTTCATCCCAGTCCCGACCAACAAAAAAATACGGATCAGTGGACTTGCTCACCGGCACAGCGGGCGTCCATATATCCCCAAGAGCAGTCAATGCCTAGCCTTATGCCATGGCCGTGAGGGACTGGGGTGACCGGCCGCTGCTGTTGGCGGTCGACGCTGATGCGCGTCTGCTGGGAAGGATCGAGGGGGAGCTGCAGCGGGCATTCGGATCGGATTTTCGGATACGCGGGGAGCTTTTCCCTGAAGACGCTCTCACGACTCTCGAGAGAGCTCGTGACCGTCACGAGCGGGTGGCTGTCGTCTTGGTGGACGATTCGTTCCCCGACGACGCCCGAGCCAAGATCTTCGAGACCGCCAGGAGCCTGCACCCGAACGCACGGCGCGCTCTGCTCGTACCGTGGGGCGCCTGGTCACATCCCGGGTCGGCACACAAGATCTTGCGGAGCATCGCCGTTGGGGACATCAGCTACTACGTGCTCAAGCCGTGGATGACACCGGACGAGCTGTTCCACCGTGTGATTGCCGAATTCGTTCAAGAGTGGTCACGTAGTGAGCCCACGAACTCCCGCGAGGTTATCGTCATTGCAGACCAGCACAGTGGCCGTGCCTACGCGGTAAGCGATCTACTGAATCGCAACGGCATCCCGCACGCCTTCCGCCGCCGTGCCTCCGAGCTCGGCCAGAGAGCGCTGGACGAGATAGGGCACCCCGAGGGTGAGGTCGTGGTGTGGATGCCGGCGATCGGCGGCACAACGATGGTCAATCCAACCGATACTCAGATTCTGGAAGCCTGGGGCATCCCCACCACATTGCGAGATGTTGATCATCATTTCGATCTGCTGGTCGTCGGAGCCGGACCCGCAGGCCTTGGTGCAGCCGTCTACGCCTCTTCCGAAGGCGTCCGCACCATCGTGGTGGAACGTGAGGCGATTGGCGGCCAAGCCGGAACTAGCTCGCTGATCCGGAACTATCTCGGCTTCTCCCGGGGGCTGAGTGGTGCCGAACTGGTGCAGCGTGGCTATCAGCAGGCGTGGGTCTTCGGTGCCCGCTTCGTTGTCACCCGGGAAGTGGAACGGCTGATCCCACAGGACGGTGGCGGTTTCCTCGCCCAGGTCGGAGATGTGGGCGAGGTCAGCGCCCGGGCCGTGGTAATCGCAACTGGGGTCTCTTACCGGCGCCTCGGAGTTCCGAGCTTGGAGGAACTCAGTGGTCATGGGGTTTATTACGGAGCTAGTGTGTCAGCCGCCCAAGCGCTGGCCGGGCTGCGCGCCGGCGTGGTCGGTGCCGGCAATTCTGCCGGCCAGGCCGCCCTGCATCTGGCAAGGTATTGCGCATCCGTGCACATGATCGTTCGAGGTTCCAGACTCTCCGACAGCATGTCTGCCTACTTGGTAGATGCGATTTCCGCACTGCCGATGATCAAGGTCCACTTGAACACCGAGGCGGTCGGCGGTCACGGCGACGGACAGCTGGAATGGATCACGCTGCGCAACCGTAACAGCGGACAGGAGGAGCAGCTGCCATTGGAGAGCTTGTTCGTCATGATCGGGGCGAGGCCGCGGACCGACTGGCTGCCGGTTGAGGTTGATCACGACCCGTATGGCTTCCTTTACACCGGAGCCGACGCAGCCGCCTGCGTTTCCTGGAAGCTGGAACGCTCGCCGCATCCGCATGAGACGAGCGTGCCGGGATTGTTCGCAGTTGGCGACGTGCGAGCCGGCTCGGTGAAACGAGTGGCATCAGCTGTCGGCGAAGGATCGGTTGTGGTCTCCGAAATTCACCAGTTCCTCGCGACACCACAGGCTTGATGTGACCAAATCCAGCCGTGGCACCCGGATAGCGCTGACCGCTGTCATCTTGGCGGTGCCACTGCTCGGATTGTTCCTGATGCTTCTGCAACCAGAGCTCGACCTGCGTTGGGAGCACCATCCGACGCACTTCTGGTTGGTCTTGATCACGGCCCTGGTCGCGGCCGTGCTGGCGTACGCGACGGGGGAGGCCGCCGGACGGCGTGGGGACGCGAGGCTGCTCTATGTCTCCCTGGCTTTCTTGTCCTCTGCGGGGTTCCTCGCGCTGCACGCGCTGGCGACCCCAGGGGTGTTGCTCGCAAAGAGCAACACAGGATTTCAGATCGCCACACCAGTTGGTGTCGCCATCGGTTCGATATTTGCCGCGGTATCGGCCAGGGATTATTCAGGCGACAGCGCGGTGCGAAACGTTCGTATCGGCAAGCGTCTGCGATGGGCGCTGCTTGGCGTGATGGTCCTTTGGGCAGTCTGGTCTCTTGCCTCGCTCCCGCCGCTCAACCGGCCGCCGCAGTTCGCTGAGGGCTTTTCGCTGCTGCTTGCAGTTCCGGCCGTGCTGCTCTACGCAGGTAGTGCGGTGCGCTATGTGCAGTTATGGCGTCGGCATCCTTCGTTGATGTTGTTGGCTGTGCCGTCGGCTTTCATCCTGCTGGCGGAATCCATGATCGCGATGGCTTTCGCGCGCAACTGGCACCTGTCGTGGTGGGAGTGGCATGTGCTGATGCTTGTTGCGTTTGGACTCGTGGCATTGAGTGCGCAGACGTCCTGGCGCGAAGAGCGATTTGCTGAGCTCTATCT